>JBBAPP010000007.1:25363-28985 GCA_040400775.1 Polaromonas sp.
CCCGAACCTGCTGGCGCTGCAAAAGCGCCTCGAGCATGCGTTCACCAATCCCCAATTACTGGTGCAGGCACTCACGCACCGCAGTTTTTCATCTGACCACAACGAGCGTATCGAGTTTTTAGGCGACTCCGTGTTGAATTTGGCTGTTGCTGGTTTGCTCTACGAGCGCTTGGGTACGCTGCCCGAAGGTGATTTATCCCGCGCACGCGCTAACTTGGTCAAGCAAGATACGCTGCATCAAATTGCGGTCGCGCTGGGTTTGCCAGAGCTTTTGCGCCTGGGTGAGGGCGAGGCCAAATCTGGCGGAAAAAAGCGACCATCTATTTTGGCGGATGCGCTGGAAGCTGTGATTGGTGCGGTGTATTTAGATGCCGGTTTTGACGTGGCCGCCAACTTGGTACGCTGCCTTTTTAAAGACGTTGAAATCAACGCCAAAATGCAGGCCATTGGCAAAGACCCAAAAACCGAGCTTCAAGAGTGGTTACAAGGCAGAAAAATGAGCCTGCCGATTTACCGGATTGTGGGTACGGAGGGCGCTGCACACAAGCAAACCTTTGATGTTGAATGCGAAATTGTTGAATACCGGCGTGCTGAGCGCGGCACGGGTAACTCACGCCGCTCAGGAGAACAAGCTGCAGCCTCGACCATGCTGGCGTTCATCAAAACACTATGACTGATAAAAAATTGACACCTGACGACGTTGCAGCATTGGCACAAGCTGCGGCTGTTGAAGCCATGATGGCCAAAGCATTCTCAAAGCGAACCAGTACCGAGCCTGCCAAAGATGCGGCTGCCACACCAGCGTTACCACCCCTTGAGAGCCAACGCTGTGGCCTGATAGCCATTGTCGGCAAGCCGAATGTGGGCAAATCAACCTTGCTCAATGCGCTGGTAGGCCAAAAGGTCAGCATCACATCTCGCAAGGCACAAACCACACGCCACCGCATCACCGGTATGAAAACGGTTGGCGCGACGCAGTTTGTATTTGTCGATACGCCAGGCTTTCAAACGCGCCACGGCAATGCCTTGAACCGCTCATTGAATCGTACCGTGGTGGGCGCAGTCAATGATGTGGATTTGATTGTCTTTGTGGTTGAAGCTGGGCAGTTCAATCAGGCCGACGAGAAGGTTTTAAGCTTGTTACCGGCTGGTACGCCAGCTATTTTGCTGGCCAACAAGTTTGACCTGATTCATCGCCGGGGCGACATTGCGCCGTGGCTGCAAATGATGCAAACCAAGCGCGACTTTGCCGAATTTGTACCGATGTCGGCCAACAGTGCCAAAGACGTAGAGCGGGTTTTCGGTATTTGTGAAAAGTATTTGCCGCAGCAAGCGTGGATGTACGAGGCGGACGCGCTGACCGACCGCAGCGACCGCTTCATGGCCGCTGAGATGATTCGTGAAAAGCTCTTTCGTCTGACCGGCGACGAGCTGCCATACACCTCAACGGTCATCATCGATAAGTACGAGCAAGAAGGTAACCTGCGCAAAATTGCCGCGACGATTGTGGTCGAGCGTGACGGTCATAAGGGCATGATCATTGGCGACAAAGGCGAAAAACTTAAACGCATGGGAACAGAGGCGCGGCATGAGCTGGAGGCACTGACGGGGAATAAAGTTTTTCTTGAGATTTGGGTCAAGGTTCGTTCGGGTTGGGCGGATGATGAAGCCCGCGTCAAGACCTTTGGTTATGAGTGACTCAAGCCTTGCCAGTCAAACGCATCACGGATGAACCCGCTTATGTCCTGCATCGCTACGATTGGAGCGAGTCGAGTCTGATTCTGGAAGTCTTTACCCGCACGTACGGCCGGGTGGCGCTGATTGCGAGGGGGGCTAAAAAACCCAGTTCCAACTTTCGCCCGATTCTGTTGCCGCTACAGCCACTGCACATTGCCTTCGGCGGTGACGCTGAAATCCGTAGCCTTAAAAGTGCTGAGTGGCAGGGCGGCCATGTCATGCCGACCGGCGATGCGCTGCTGTCGGGCTACTATTTGAACGAGCTGCTCATGCGCCTGCTGGCGCGTGACGACCCGCATCCGGTGCTGTTTGATGCGTATGCGGCCACTGTGCAATTACTCGCCAGCCAGAGCATTGACACCCTACAAGTTGCGCTGAGGGCGTTTGAGCTGCGATTGCTGCGCGACATTGGTTTCTTACCGCTGCTGGATGCACAAACCGCTACCCTGGCCAGGCTCGATCCTGAGACCCCCTACGTACTGCTGGCTGAAGCCGGCTTGCGCGAAGCGCACGACGACGACCGCAGTGCCTTGAGCGGCGCGCAATGGCAAGCGCTACAGCAGGCGCTCGACGGTGACGCACCGTTTGTTGACACCATGCAAGCCTGTGTTAACCACTTGCCTGCGCTTAAAACCCAGCTGCGTGCGCTGCTGCACTACCATTGCGATGTCAAGGTTTTAAAAACCCGACAAATGATGATGGACTTGCTAGCATTTTAAAAAATGATACTCAAAACCGCTCTCTCTGTGAACGTCAACAAAGTTGCCTTGCTGCGCAACACCCGGCATCTCGGCGTACCTGATGTGGTGCGCGCTGCCCGGCTGTGCCTGCAGGCCGGCGCGAACGGCATCACGGTTCACCCGCGTCCTGATGAACGCCATATCCGTCGCGCCGATGTGTTCGAGATCGCCGCCATGATGAAAGACTGGCCTGACCGCGAATTCAACATCGAAGGTAACCCGTTTCACAACCTGATGGGTTTTGTGCACGACTTGTCAGCACGCGGCCTGCCGCTGCACCAGTGCACCTTTGTTCCCGACAGTGAAGACCAGCGCACCAGCGACCACGGCTGGACTTTTCCGCATGATGCTGAGCGTCTTAAGCCTTTGATTGCGCAAGTCCATGACATAGGCGTGCGCGTCAGTTTGTTCATGGACCCGATTCCTGAGGCGATGGGGGCAGCCAAAGCTATCGGTGCAGACCGGGTCGAGTTGTATACCGAAAGCTATGCCAGCGCCTCGGCTACAGATCAAAAATTGGAAGCTTTAAGCCGTTTTACCCAATCAGCACGGGCGGCAGCAGCTATTGATTTAGGCGTAAATGCAGGCCACGATTTGAACCGCGACAACCTCATTGAATTTTTAAAAGCCGTGCCTGGCGTGCTCGAAGTGTCGATTGGCCATGCGCTGGTGGCTGATGCGCTGGAGCTGGGGTACGTGGCCACAGTGCAAGACTACCTGCGTTGCATCGACAAGGCGTTTGCATAAGATGAAAGCGCTGTCATTCACCGCAGAGGCGCAGAGCACGCAGAGAGCCGCAGAGAATAACCAGAAAAGTTTTCTATTTCTTCCTTTGAATTGCTTCCTCTGCGTTCTCTGCGCCTCTGCGGTGAAGGTATTCTTCCCCTCATGATCTACGGAATTGGCACCGACATCTGCGACGTGAGGAGAATACGCGCCAGCGTTGAACGCCATGGCGAGCGATTCGCCAAGAAAATCTTGAGCGAAGGCGAGTTAAAAACGTGGAAAGAGCGCAGCGCCCGATGGCCAGAGCGTGGCGTCAGCTATCTGGCCAGCCGGTTTTCAGCCAAAGAGGCTTTCAGCAAAGCCATCGGTCTGGGCATGCGTATGCCCATGACCTGGCGCAGCTGCGAGATTGCCAAAGA
>JBBAPP010000007.1:29085-32386 GCA_040400775.1 Polaromonas sp.
GGACGACGCAGCGCCTTACGAATGGCTCAACACCACGCTCACCAGCGTCATGCCAGCCCACGTGATTTACCCGAAAGTTGACAGTCGCCCAGCCGGGTTTTCAGAGCAATGGTTGACCTATATCCTGCGTGGCCAGCTCGGCTTTGGCGGCGCGATTTTCAGCGACGACCTGAGCATGGCCGGTGCCCGTACCATTGACGGCAAGCAAGTCAGCTACACCCAGGCGGCAGTGACGGCACTCAATGCGGGTTGCGACATGGTGCTGCTGTGTAACCAGTCGGTCGACGGCGGCAAGGCGGTTGATGAATTGCTAGACGGTATGACCGAAGCGCTGCTCAAAGGCCGCTGGGAAGCGCTCGAATCCAGCGAATTGCGCAGGCTGGATTTACTGCCCACTGCTCGCGCGCACGCATGGGACGACTTGATGCTGCACCCAGCTTATATGCACGCTATGGGGTTGATACCATGAACTTTATTTTAGGTAGAGCGGCAAAGCTGCTCATTGCAGCAGGCTTCTGCGCAAGTGCATTCGCCCAAACCGTAGCCCCTGTTCGTGTCGGTTCCAAAATTGATACGGAAGGCAAGTTGTTGGGCCACATGATGGTTTTGGCACTGGAGGCCAACGGCATCAAAACGCAAAGCAAAGTGTCGTTGGGTAACACCCAAGTCATGCGTGCGGCAATCACCGCAAGTGAAATTGATATTTACCCGGAATACACCGGCAACGGCGCTTTCATTTTTGCCGAAGAAAAAAGCCCGGTTTGGAAGAACTTGCAAACCGGCTACGAACGCGTCAAGATGCTGGACTATGCCAAAAATAAAATTGTCTGGCTGCAACCCGCGCCAGCCAACAACACCTGGACGATTGCTGTACGTAAAGACTTGGCCACTGCCAACCAACTTGTCACGCTAGGTGATTTGTCTGTATGGCTGGCGTCAACACACTACAAAGCCGGCCAATTCAAGCTGGCGGCATCAGCAGAGTTTGTCGAGCGGCCAGATGCGCTGCCCGCGTTTCAAGCGGCCTACAACTTCAAGCTCAAGCCTGAGCAGCTTTTGACCTTGGCCGGTGGCGACACAGCCGTGACGATTCGCGCCGCCTATGAAAAAACTTCTGGCGTGAGCGCCGCCATGGCTTACGGCACCGACGGTGCGGTAGCCGCCCTTGGCTTGCTAACGCTAGAAGACACCCAAGGCGTGCAAGCGGTGTATGCACCTGCACCCATCGTGCGCGAGGAGGTATTCAAAAAGAACCCGAAAATCGCTGAAGCACTTGCGCCAGTCTTCAAACTGCTGGATCGCGCGACCTTGCAAGCCCTGAACGCCAAGATCCAGCTGGAAGGCCAAGACGCCAAAAAAGTAGCAGCTGACTTTTTAAACTCCAAAGGCTTGCTCAAGTAGCCCTTTTTTCATGACCGAGGACAAGTCTCGCAACCCTGTGCTGGCAGGTTTGTTCGTGCTGCTGGTGGTTGCGTTATTCAGCTTGCCATTTTTGCGGGTAGCACCTAACCGTCTGGTGTCGGGGCAGCCGGTTTATTTTTCTGCCATGACGCACGACCTGGTTTGGCTGCTGCTGGCTGCTCTGTGTCTGGCTGTGCTTGTCGCGCTTTTCAAGCCGCGCCGCAGATGCCTGGGCTTGGTGTGGGTGCTGTCTGCAGCGCTGCTAGCCAGCTTGCTGTGGCTAGCAGCAAGCTACGCGACGTCGACTGCTCAGGCTGCGGCGTCGATTACCCGTACATCGTTTGGCAGCGCTTTCTGGTTGGCTATGGTTCTTCTTGCTTTCATGACCAGTACTGCGCTGCAGCAGCAACGCGCTACGCCATTGCAACGAACCGCAGTGGCTGCAGCTGTGCTGCTTGGCTTGGCAGCCTTGCTGGCCAGCGGCTACTGTGACAATCTGTCCTTGGTCAAGGAATACCGCAACCGAGCCGATGATTTCGTGCCGCTGGTCGCCCGACACTTTCAGATTATTCTGCTGTCACTGGCCTGCACCGTTTGTATTGGTTTGCCGGTCGGCTGGCTTGCACATACACACGTAAAAACCGGCAGGGCACTGCTGCCAGTGCTCAATATCATCCAAACCATTCCATCAATAGCGCTTTTCGGCCTGCTCATGGCACCGCTTTCTTGGCTAGCGGCCAGCCTGCCTGCGTTGGGTCGGGCGGGTATCAGTGGCGTGGGTCTGGCGCCTGCGGTCATTGCCTTAACCTTGTACGGCTTGCTGCCTGTGGTGCGCAGTGTGCTGGCGGGCTTGCAGCAAGTGTCTGCATCGATGCGCAGCGCTGCAACGGCCTTGGGGCTCACGCCTTGTCAGGTGTTGCTCTGCATCGCGTTACCGTTGGCCTTGCCGGTGCTGCTGGGCGGCGTACGTACAGCTGCTGTGGCCGGTGTTGGTTTGGCGGCTGTTACTGCGCTGATTGGTGCTGGCGGCCTGGGCAGCATTTTGTTTGACGGGCTGTTCAGCAATGCACAAGACTTGGTGTTGCTGGGCGTGCTGCCCATCATTGCGCTGGGTATGCTGCTGGATGCGTTCTTCAAACTGCTGATTGGCTTGGCCAGAACCAGGGCACGGCCGTGCTGACCAAGCAGCCCTTGCTTTGGGCTTGGCTGTTGCTGGCCGCTTGCGTATTGGCGTTGCCTTATTCAACGCCGTTGTTTGCCAGCCTTTTCCCACAGCTTGATCGCCCGCTGTACACCCAAGAGCCGTTTGCATGGCTCTTGTGGCAACACGTTTTGCTGGTGGGCGCTTCCAGCCTCTTTGCTGTGGTGTTGGGAACGGCTGTCGGTATTGCCATCACGCGCTCGTCGGGGCAGTCTTTCAAGCCGCTGATGGACAGCATGTTGTCTACCAGCCAGGCTGTGCCGCCCGTCGCGGTGTTGGCTTTGGCCGTGCCAGTGGTCGGGTTTGGTGAGCTGCCTGCGCTTTTGGCCTTGGCGCTGTATGGCTTGCTGCCCGTAGTGCAAGGGTCTGTCAGTGGCTTGCAAGGCGTGCCAGCAGCGCAACGCCAAGCCGCACTCAGCCTTGGTTTGTCTGGCAAGCAGTGCTTGCGTTATGTCGACATACCCTTGGCGCTACCGGTCTGGCTGTCCGGCGTGCGCACCTCTGTCATCATCAATATCGGCACCGCCGCCATTGCATCGACAGTGGGTGCAAAAACATTGGGCTCACCCATCATTGTTGGTTTGAGCGGTTTCAATACCGCCTACGTTTTGCAGGGTGCGATGGTGCTCGCTTTGCTGGCTGTGGCGGTGGATATGGCGTTTGAGTGTTTCGTTCGGCGCATGGCTTGGCGGGGTTGAC
>JBBAPP010000008.1:0-22189 GCA_040400775.1 Polaromonas sp.
GAGTCGGGTCGATTCATCACTGGAGTAGTGACGGGCCCGAACGCCGCCCGTGGGTTATGAAAATAGTTTGCCTAAGGCCTCAAGTTTGCAGCACTGCAGCCGATTTGTTAAATGTATTAATTTAATCCCATCCCTTGGAAGAAAAGTGAGACCCCCATGACCGACCCTATTTTGAACCCGGGGCGACAGGCGTATATTGATCCTCTTGCGCGTAAATCTTTGGATAAGGCAGGACAATCAGATGCGGTACTACCGGCCATCCCTTCCGAAAGCGACATGGCTGTACGCAAAACTGCTGCAGCCGCCCAAGATGCTCCTAGCGTTGGTTTTGCTGAGGTGCAACAGCGTCTGAAACAAGAGCCTGATTTTGATCGGGCCAAAGTTGACGCCATCAAGCATGCAATTGAAAACGGGCAATACCCGCTGAACGCCCGGCGCATTGCTGAGAGTTTTGTCGCGCTGGAACAGCTGATCAGTGATTGAGTAACACTTGAGCGACACTGCGCTTCAGGCTACGCAACTCGCCAGCCAACTCTGCAACATGCTGGAGCTGGAGTTTCAGGCATTGCGCAACCAGGATATTGACCAGTTTGAACAGTTGCAGCCGGTTAAAAACGAGCTGATGATTGAAATCAAACGCGTGGCTGATTCTGCCGAGGATCTGCAAACACGCGTCGAATGGCAGAATTTTAGGGAGACTATGGGGGTCTGCCAAAACTTTCATAGACGTAACGCGCTGCTGATTAATCGCAAGTTGGAGGCTATTCGCGGGACTTTGCAAAGTCTTCGCCTGCCTGATGTGTCGGGCTCCATCGAGGTCTACAACCGCTTGGGTTACATAGCGCGCTTTTCTCGCAACAACTCTTACAGTGATGCTTGAGATCTGACAGTCTGGTTTTTGGGTGCCAATTTTTCATCCCCTGGGCGCATATTTTTTAACCAATAAACCCAGGCCAAGATAACGGACACAGTGCGGTAAAGCTCGGGTGGGATTTCTTGGTCAACGTCAAGTTGACTGAGCAGGGCCAGTAATTGAGGGTCTTCAGTGATAAAGACACCATGACGCCGGGCTTGCGCAATCATCTCCATGGCAACTTCTGCTTCACCTTTGGCGCTCACTATGGGCGTGATGTTTTGGCCATATTCAAGGGCCAAAGCTTGGCGCGGCGTGGTCATACCCGATAGTCCAGCACCACGCCAGGATTCGCGCTGACAGGTGCCATGGGTGTTGGCGCGGGTCGAACACCTTGGTGCGCGTGGAACGAGCGCATTTGCAAGCCAGCAGCGTGCAACTGCTGCTGAAGTGCTGCGACTTCCGTCTGGGCCTGGGTAATGACCCAATCACGCGCTGCCCACATGACAAGATCAATCTGCTGGGATGCATGGAGATCGGCCTTGAGCCACAGCTCCCCGTAGTCTGCACTGTTGGTATGAACGCTGACGCTGAGCGCTGCCTCTTGATCGCCGGTTGCCGGTTTTCGCTCAAAAGCGATCTCCACCGGCGCTTCTTTGGCCATGGGTAACTGCACGGTGATGGCCATTTCCCCAGCGCGCTGTGCCTGTAATGCGCTGAGTTGAGCCGAATCAAGGTCAGCAATGGCGCGTTTGATGTGCTGCAGATCGGTGTTGTGGTCTTCAGCGCTTTCGTCCAATGCAGCCAAGCACTGGTACAAAAGTTGTTTAGGGTCATTTGCAGACGGCTTACGGGCTCGGGCGATGCTGGTTTCAGACCCCATGATCGCGATCACAGCCAAGCGAATTACTTCTGGGCTGAGCTGCTCTGGCAACAGGCGCATGGCTTGCCACTGCGTCTGTAAATCACTTGGCTTTGCCAGCTTGGCTATCAGGGCGTCGAGCCCGCCCGGGGCAAGCAGTTGCCGCAGGTCGTATTGACCAGGTTGGCGGTAAAGCAGGCTGGCCAGGCGGGAGAAGCTGCCCTCGGACTCAGGCACTGCTGGTGGCGCTGGGCGCGCCAGACCTTCAGCGTTTGAAGCTGCTGCAGGGGCTGCGACCGAGCTCAGGTCAGTCAGTGGATGCAACAACACCGTTCCGTCAGGCAGGACTTGGGCTTGAAAACGCAGACGTAAACCGTTGCCCCAGTTGGGCAGCCCAGTCACACCAATCAAGCGTCCCTGCAACAGCAAAGTTGACTGACCGGCCTGCGACTGAACCAGGGCTTGCACCACTTGGCCGTCTTTGAGGTTGAGCGTTCGCGCCGTGTTGGCCTCGACCAGGGCTGGTGACACAGAACCTTGGGGGAACAGAGGGTTGCCACGAACTTGCGCAGCGCTCTCCGTGACGGAAATCATGGATATTGCACCCAGCGCCAACGTTCCTCGCTACTTGGTCTGAGGACCGTTTCTTGGGCGGCGCTGGCGCTGGCGCTGGGTAGGGGAGGCAAGAGCTTTTTCAGCAGCTGCTCAGGGTTGGGCACGGTGAGGACGACGTTTTTGCGCAATTGGGGAACTTTGCCTTGGACAAAGGCGCCAGGGTTGAGATCCATGTAAGCTTGGCGCAGCAGCTCAATCTTCAACGGACTGTCGGCCAAGGTGTTAGCAATGACACGGTCTAGTGACTCGCCAGCCTTGGGCGTGTAGGTCCGTAGCGCTGGGGCTGGTTGAGCGAGGCTGGGGGCTGAGGACAGGGGGGGTTGCGACTGGGCTTGCGCTGTGCGCCAGCACGGCAAGGCAACAAGGCCGCAAAACAGGGCAAAGGCATGGATGCGCAGGCTAGGTTTCATGGCGCGGTTCTGGTGGGGTCAATGGGTTTTTCTACGGCCCAGCCAATCCAGTTGCGTTGGACATTGCTGGTTGCGCCAGCCTGAACCTGCAACAGGGCGTGGTACTGGTCAATAAATTGAACTTTAGCCAGCACTGAGTTTGAGGCGTTGTCAGCTTCAAGCAGGCGTTGCGGTATGGTCTGTTCGTCAGCAAGTAGCCATTCATCGCCAATACGAACCCCAGCAGCGGATCCAGCATTGATCCGAAACCCTGACAGCGTGGCCTGCGTCACCTGCGCCATCACCGGTAAACAGGTCAAAACCGTTTGAATTTCTTGCGCCCAGCTTTGCGCTTGTTGAAAGACCCGTTGCCGTGACGCCGGGTTGAGTCGTACCGCTTCCAGGTTGTTGAGCTGGGCCTCCAGCTCAATCGGAGCGCTGAGCTGGAGTACCGGCCTGTTTTGCAGGCGGCTGCTCAGGGTCATTTGCAACTGCAACCTGAGCGGCTGGCTGGAGACCAAAGCCAGGTGGAGGTTTGCCCCTGTAATTTTTTGCAATGTCTCAAACGGTAGCGCAAGCTTTGGTGTCGGAACTTGCGTCACCGACAGGTCTATTTTCCAGGGGATGTCGTCGGCACCAGATGCCAGCAAAGCCTGGTGGTAGCTTGAGCGTTGGACGTCGGTTTTGGGCTCGGCCAAACGCCACAGCGCAGTGTTCGGACTGCTGCGCTCCCAGTCTGATCTGAACAGCGCTTTAAAGTCCTGCAGCAGTGCTAAGTCGTCGCCGTTTGAGTGTGGGCCAATGGTCCAGGCCAAGGCCGTAACATGGGTTAAATGGCCGGGCTCAGTACGCTTGCAGTTTTTTGAAGCTTGACTGGGACCGGCCTGAGCCGTTGCTACAGCGGCATTGAAGGGTGTAGGCGTTTGCCAATCCACTTTAGCGCCTGGCTCGCCCTGCGCGTTCTGCGCATAAGACAGGACGCGTACCCCACGGATTTTCATGCCGCTGCGAAAGCTGCTGCTTTCTCGCAGCACACCCTGGCCATCGATCCACTGTGTCACTTGTACATGGGTCGGAGCTTCCAAGGCGGCTTGTACCAATTCGTGCCGAATGGCGGCTAGCTTGTCCTGCGCTGAAAGGGCCTGTGCTGCTGCACTGGCTGGGAAAGCTGACCAGCACAGCCCCAGCAGGAGTGCAAACCCACCACGGGTCAGGGGTTTGAGGCGATAGTGCATGTTTCGCAGTCTGAGTCGCGGCAGCGTAAAGGGGAGACCTTATTTGCTTTTGGCCAGAATCTGACCTAAGTAAAGCTGACGCAGCTCTTGCACCACATCTTTGTCCAGCGACAAAGTGGTTTCATAGGTGTCGTCTCCCGAAGGGGTAATGCTGACCAAAGTGGCACCATAAATAACCCCTTCAACGCGGCTGCGAAAAGTGTCGTTTTGCACCACCATGTCGGCTACCGTGGCTGTGGCGTCCAGCTTCAGGCCGTATACCTGCTCTGTCAGGGAGCGATAAGCATCGAGCTTGGCGGCACGGATCGCCAGCAAACGCTGTTGGGCCGCGAGCCGATGATTTTGAATACTGATGACCGCATAACCCGTGGCTGTGAGGGTTTCTCGCCTCTCAATCAGGGGCTTCGAGATGGTTTCAATGGTGCTTGGGGGCTTCGAGGTGGTTTCTATGATGCTTGGAGTCAAGGGTGTGGTATTGCAAGCACTTAACACGACAAGCATCAGGCCAAGGCTGATAGTAAATAGACGTTTCATGGCTAATCCTCAATTTGTTGTATTTCATATCGACAGCAAACGCCTGATCTTGAGGGCGCTGAATGCAACACGGAACATATTGATCCGGCCCTATAAACTATGAACTGTTCGCCCTGAGCTTGTCGAAGGGTTTCGGCAAGCGCAACCCGAGTGGAAATCGATACACCATCGGGCCGGATCAATAGGTAGCTGTGCCTTACACCAGGTCTTGTGTAGCGGCTTGGTTGGTCAAGGTTTGAACCAATCCATCGCCTGTAGCTGAGCGGTAGTACTGCAAGGCCAGCGCATAATTTTGTTCGGTGCCTTGGGCATTGGCGTGCATAAAGCCCAGATTGAATTGGGCAGCTCTGTCACCCAAGGCTGCAGCCTGTTTGTAATAGTACAGTGCTTGCGCCGGATCATGGGCCAGCAAGTCGCCAAGCCAATGCATGCGACCCATGGTGTACAACGCCGCCGGATCGCCGTGTTGTGCAGCCAGTCGGAAGTAATCCAATGCCTGGGCTGTATCGGTGTCGCCACCTAAGCCTGCCGCCAATAGCCAGCCGAGGTTGAATTGGGCGCGGCTATAGCCCAACTCACTAGCCTGCTTAAAAAGTTGCCGGGCTTTGGTCATGTCTTGGGACACAGCACGTCCCTGAAAATACAACAGCCCCAAACCAAACAGGGCGTCTGGCAGGTTCTGGTCCGCAGCTGTCTGGTACCAAAGAAGCACCTCTCGGTCGCCAGTGCAAGGAGCTTGCTGGTTTGCCAAGATCACGCCCAAGTTGAATTGCGCAGGGGCAAAACCTGCGTCTGCGGCTTGCTTGTACCAATGGGCGGCTAAAGCTGGATCGGGCGCGCTGGTCTGACCACTTTCGTACATCAGCGCCAGGTTAAATTGGGCGCTGGGATCGCCTTGGTCGGCTGCCAGGCGGTAGGCGGCTGTCAGCTCTGCATCGTCAGCTTTGACATGGTTCGTGCGTTTTTGCGACAGCAGCACTTGGAGCCGCGCTGCAGGGTGGCCTTGTGCCGCAGCTAATGCGAACAATTGCTGTGCGCGCGTCTCATCGGTCGCAATGCCTCTGCCTGCAGCCAGCATCGTGGCTAGCGCATATTGGGCAGCTGCACAGCCTTGTGCAGCTGCTGCGTGATAACAGCCAGCGGCTTGTTGCAGATCCTGCGGTATGCCCTGACCGAGGGCGTACATCACGCCAAGGTTGTGCATGGCTGGCGGGTCGCCCAGGTCGGCACTGGCTTGGTAGAGCTGGCGTGCTTGGCACAGGGCATCGCTTATCGCTGGGGGGTGGGGAGAGTCGCTCTCGCTCAGCTGCCTGGCGTCCTCTGCTTGCATGACGGCCAAGTTGAAGAGCGCTTGACTCAAGCCCTGATTAGCTGCAGCTTGAAACCAGTCCCGAGCCAGTTCCCGATCTTGGCCAAAGCTCAAACCCACCGCCAGATTAAATTGCGCATGCGCAAGTCCTTGTTGGGCTGCCTTATCAAACCAACCCATGGCTTGCGCCGGGGCGGGTTCTTTGTCATGACCAACAAGCGCCATCAAGCCGAGGTTGTATTGCGCCAGCGAATCGCCCAGCTCTGCAGCTTGCCGGTAACACTGTCGGGCCAGAAGATCGTTTTGCGCTAGACCCAGACCGCTGCTGTACAGCAGTCCCAAATTGCAAAGTGCCTGGGGGTGCTGTTGCTGCGCTGCAAGCTTTAACCAATGGCTGGCTTGTTGGTGGTTGACCGCCACGCCTTGGCCGGTTTGGTACATGTTGGCAAGCTGAAATTGGGCAGCAGCCAGACCTTGATCGGCAGCCATCTGGAACCACTGCAAGGCGTGCGCCAGATCTTGAGCTACGCCTTGACCGTTGGCAGTCATGACCCCCAGATTGAATTGGGCTGGCGCATGGCTGAGGGCAGCGGCGCAACGGTAATGTTCGATGGCTTTTGCGAAGTCTGGCTCGGTGTTCTCGGACCGCCCTAGACCGTGAGCGCACATGACCGCCAGGTTGTAGTGTGAGTCGATGTGCCCTTGACCTGCAGCCAGGTTGTAATATTTGTAAGCTTCACACACGTCTTTGGCCACGCCCAGTCCCTGTGCGAGCATCAGAGCCAAGTTGTATTGAGCCGGTACATCGCCCTGGTTGGCCGCCAATTGATACCATTTGCAAGCCAGTGCTTGGTCTTGAGGCACGCCGCGTCCATGTGCCAGCATCGAGCCTAGGCTGAATTGGGCGTAACTGTGACCTTGGGCAGCGGCAGACTCAAACCAACTGCGAGCGGTTTTCGCATCTGCGGCAAGCCCTTCTCCGTCCATATACATGCAGGCAAGATTAAATTGTGCGGTCGCATTGCCTTGTACCGCTGCTCGCTCAAACCAGTGTGCTGCCTGACCCAGATCTTGCGCCACGCCTTGACCGTTGCGGTATATAAAAGCCAAATTGGTCTGCACATCGGGCAAGCCTTGCTCAGCAGCCTGCAAGTACAGTTGCAGGGCTTTAACGTGGTCCTGAACGACGCCTTGCCCGTTGTTGTACATATAGCCCAGGTTGTACTGTGCCGGTGCGTAGTCTTGTGCCGCCGCCAATTGGTACCATTTCAAGGCTTCAGCATAGTCTTGCATCACCCCTTGACCATTGGCATACATAAACCCCAGATTGTTTTGCGCTGCGGCAAATTCCAGAGCTGCCAGCGGTCTTGAAATCCGCAGGGCATTGGCGTAATCGCCCCGGCCGTATGCGGCATCGGCATCCGCCAGCAAACTTTTCATGGCAGGCGGCCGGACGGGTGTCTTGAATGGCTGAAACGCGTCATGCTTGCGGGGTGTCGATGTGAGGCAGGCCGATGTACTGCAGCGGGTGGACTTGATGGGTCATGGCATAGAGTTTTTGCCCGTGGGGTGCATGGGCTTGCTGCGATACGACGAGGGTGTTGATGCTTTGATGCTCCTCGTAAGGCCCGCGGGGGAGGTGCGCCGCAGCCTCCAAGTGCTGAGGTTTGGCTGGGTGGTGCTTGGCATGGCTCATGGGTTCTCTTGGGTGTCTTGTGTCTGACATCGGGCGTCATCAGTGTCTGTTTTTTGACGGATCAATCTTCACCTTTGCAAAAATTAGCAATTTTCATGCCGGATATTCTGTTGCGGCAATTGGCTGACGAGTTGATCGACAGAAACCGAATCAAGCCCAAAGTGCTGGTGTTCAGCCACCAGCGGTATGAACCATCGCAGGGCAAAAGTGCTGAAAAATTCAACGTCCCATGGCAAAAGGCGAAGTGCACTCAGTGTGGCCCAATTCCAGTAGGGATCGTAGTTTTCAAGCAATTGTCTGCTCCACGGCAACTGCGGATTTGCGCTGAGTCGTTCCCAATCCCATTGGCCCGCGTGTTTAGCCAGCAGCATGTCGCTCCAGGGCAGTTGGGCATTGCTGCTCAGGCCGACCCAGTCCCACTCTTTCTTGAAGTGGCTGAGCAAGGTATCGCTCCAGGGAAGGCCGGTGTTCCAACTGAGACAATCCCAATCCCAACGCGCATAGTATTTCTCCAGCAGGGCAGTCGACCAAGGCAGCGCTGGGTTGGCGCTCAACGCTGCCCAGTCCCAATGCCCAGCGTATCTCTCCAGCAGTTGGTCGCTCCAGGCAAGCGCTGGATTGTTACTCAAGGCTTTCCAGTCCCACCGGGGTAACCAGCGGGCCAACAAATCATCATGCCACGGCAGCATCGGGTTGGCGCTGAGTGCAGACCAATCCCAGCGCTCACTGTACTCGGCAATCAGATCCAGGCTCCAGAACAACTCGGTCTGGCGACTGAGAACTTTCCAGTCCCACTGCGCAACATACCGCGCAATCAGCTCATGGCTCCAACGAAGCCCGGCGTTGTTGCTCAAGCCAGCCCAGTTCCAGAAGGAAGAAAACTCGGCAAAGATGGCGGGATCGCTGGGAAGTGACGGGTTGGCACTCAGTCCAATCCAGTCCCACTGACCGGCATGGCGATGTAACAGCGCGGTCGTCAAAGGTATGCCTGTATTCCAGCTCAGCGCTATCCAGTCCCAGCGGTGGGCATGGGCTTCGATAAAGCTGGCGCTCCAGGCTAAATCCGGGTTGCGACTGAGGGTCACCCAGTTCCAGTTGTCGGCATAGGCTTGGATCAGTTCACTGCTCCAGGGCAGCCCTGGGTTGGCGCTCAACAGCTGCCAATTCCAGCGCTGTGAAAAGCGCTCTATCAGATCGGCGCACCAAGGCAAGGCTGGGTTCTTGCTTAAGGCGATCCAATCAAAATCGTTTTCATGCTGCGCAATCAGGTCGACCGACCAGGTGAGGGCTTGGCTGCTGCTCAGAGTCCGCCAGTCCCACTGGAAAGCTGGCTGGCTCAGTACTTCGAGTGGGAGTGGGTAATGGCGCTCAGCGCAATGTTTTAAAAGTGTTGGAAATTTTTTAAAAAATTCCAGGGTGTGTATGTTTTTTGCATCAACCAAAGTCTGTGCGACCAGATCCAGGCGTTGCTGGGCGATGGCGCTGGGTGGGCCGCTGATCGCAAGCGCCAGCGGGGTGCTCATGGGACCGGCTGAGCAGCGACTTCCAGCGCCAGGCCATAGCGCTGTATTTCTGCTTGCAAATAGTGGGCTTGTTGGGCAAACCAGACGTCCCAGTTGCTCTGGGTGCTCAGCGTTCGCCAGGTTGGATTTTGCAAAATAAGTCGATGGGCTGTGCTCTGACTTGCCAATCGTTCTTGCACATCGACCAAGCGTTGCATGAGGCTGACAAATGTATCTGGCGTTGTGCTGTGACTGCCCAGTGGGACTTGTTGCAACTGCTGCTCGATGTTTTTGAGAACTGAGACATCGAAATTTCGGTAGCTGGTTTGTACCCGCTGAAATAGTTCTTGAGCCTGTAGTTTGTGCTCCGATTGCACCCGGTCGGGGTGGCACAACATGACCAATTTACGGTACAGGTTTTTGATATCTTCTTGCTGTTGCAGCCCAGGCGGTTCAGCGGATGGGGGCTGTATTTGAGGCTTGTCTCTGGACTGAAATTCAGCAAAATTGGCGCGCGCCGACTGTGCTTGGTCTTGCTCCTGTTCGCTCTCAGAGTGTTGGTAAAGCTGGGTCAAGTAGCGTTGTTTTAAATCCAGATATTGCCGTACAAAACCACCAATTGCATCTTCTTGCTGGCTGTCAAAAGCATTGATTTTTCGGTGCATGTCGGCAATCTCCTCATGCAAGGCCAGGCTGTGGTCCGCCAACAAACCGAGCTGCCAAGCCAGCACCTGAGTGGCTGGGTCTGCGCTGGGGATCAGCTGGGTTGACGGGGGGCTGGGGCGTGTGTTTGTCAGCGCGCTGATCGGCAAATCGACAGCGGCTGTTTTGAGTGGCAGCAGCTGCTTGAGACCTGCTAAACAAGCGGCTACAGCGTGGGGCTCGTTTTGAACCACGATGCCAGAAAAAACCGGCTCGGCAACAGTCGTCTTGTCGTCAAAGGTTCCGCTGATGACAACGCTTTGGTCGATCACGCAAACCGATGTTCTTAGACTGGTGTGAGGCGCTTCAAGCCAGACCAGCTGAACTCCCGATGCGACCAGCCTTTCCCAAGCCAGGCCTGAACGGATGTTGAGCTCAATCGCTGGCACGATCAAAGTGACGTCCAGGCCGCGTCGCCGGCAAGCCAGCATCAGTTTGAACCAGGCAGGGGGGCAGACTGTATCGACACAACTGATGACCTGGCACTGCGACTGTGTGACGCGCGTGGTCAGGACGTCAAAGGTATTACTAAAATATGCCTCGAAAAATGGGTGTTCTGGATCTGGATGGATGGTTGATGCTGGCATAAAGCTCGGAATAATGACTCTGGACGCGGGGTCAGTCGAACCCATGGTAGTTGTTCTGTTTGCAGCAGCGCGCCATCTCTTGCGCCTGTGCGATCTGGGCGGGCGGCATCTGCTTGGAAACAAACTCGCGTCCTTCGCAGGCGTTCGCATTGGCACTGGCCGCCGCCAAGTTAAACCACATATGTGCCCGCACATAGTCCTGCAGCACGGCTTGACCCTTGGCATACATCCAGCCCAAAGCAACTTGGGCGTCTACCTGGCCTCGGCACGCTGCTTGGCGGTAGCAGTCCAGTGCCTTAGCGTGGTTGGGCTCCGAGCTGGCGCCTGTTTGGTACATCAAGCCCAGGTTGTAAAGTGCCAGAGGCTCCCCTTGACCAGCCGCCTTTTCCATCCATTCCAGCGCTGCTTTATGACTGGCGTCTGCATCTTGACCGCTGGCAAGCAAAACACCTAAGTGGCACTGGGCCATGGCATCGCCTTGCTGCGCCGCCAATTGATACCAGGACAGCGCGGCCGCTTCGTCTTGCGCGACATCCAGCCCGTTGGCGTACATCAGCCCCAAATTAAATTGCGCCGCTGCATCACCCTGATGCGCAGCAGCAAGATAATACTGAAGCGATTTTTCAGTATTTTTAGCTACGCCATGGGCGGTACTGAACATGACTCCCAGGTTGTACTGGGCCGAAGCCTCACCAAGGGCTGCGGCACGTTCGTACCAATAAATTGCTTTTGGATAGTCAAGGGGGAGGTCTTGACCGCTGGCGTACAAAACCCCCAAATTGAACTGCGCTTGCGGGTGTTCGCGTTCCGCTGCCAGCGTGTACCAATGGCAGGCTCGTTGGACGTCCCGCGCAAGGCCGTGTCCGTTGGCATACATGACGCCCAGACCATATTGGGCTTGCGGATCCCCAAGATCGGCACCGCATTGATAACAAGCCAGCGCTTTTTTGTAGTCTTGTGTCACGCCTTGGCCGTTGGCGTACATCACGCCAAGGTTGAGATGGGCGATGGTGTCTCCCTGATCGGCTGCCGCCTGATACCACTTCAAGGCTTCATGGTAGTCGGGGCCCACCCCCTGACCGTTGGCGTACATCGTGGCCAGATTGGATTGGGCATAGGCCAAGCCCTGCAGTGCTGCAGCCCGGTACCAAAGATATGCCTGCTGATGGTTTTGGCTTACTCCCTGGCCGTTGGCGTACATGACCGCTAAATTGGATTGGGCCAGCGCCAAGCCCTGTTCTGCTGCACGTTGGTAACATTTGATCGCTGCGTCAAAATCTTGTGCCACACCTCGTCCTTCGGCGTACATCAAGCCTAGATTATTCAGAGCGGACAGTTGCTGGTCAACAAAGGTATCTGTCACGGAAAAGTTTGTCTTATTTTCTGAGGGATCGGTGGTTTGCAGCGCATGGTCATGTGCGACTTACCTGAGGGGTGGGGCTAAAAAGTCTGTTGGCACTGACACGTGTTAATCTTGGTTTGGTAACATGTATCCATTTAAGATAACTCTTTTTATCATTATTATTCATTTCGACAATTTGAATTTCATCGTTGAATAATTTATATGGCTATCAATGGCAAAGAACTCGCTAGAACTAGTAGGTAACAGTGATGCCATTCAGGCTATTCGGAATTTGATTCCAGTCATCGCAGGGTCAAGCTCAACAGTGTTGGTGACAGGTGAAAGCGGTACCGGAAAAGAAATAGTTGGGCGTCTGCTGCATGATTTATCACCTCGTTGTGACGGAAATTTTGTTCCAGTCAACTGTGCTGCTATCCCTAAAGATTTGATTGAAAGCGAACTCTTCGGTCATTGCAAAGGGGCTTTCACGGGTGCGGTGTCAGACCGTAAAGGGCGCTTTGAATTGGCTCATAACGGTTCCATTTTCCTTGATGAGATTGGCGATTTGCCGCTTGAATTGCAAGTCAAGTTGTTACGCGTTTTACAAGAGCGCACCATCGATCCGCTGGGGTCGAGCAAATCGGTGGCTATCGATGTGCGCGTGATTGCGGCAACCCACCGTGATTTGGAAGTGGAAATCGCTGCCGGGCGCTTTCGTGAAGATTTGTACTACCGCCTTAATGTGCTGCCTTTGCATATGCCCGCTTTGCGTGAGCGGGTGATCGATGTGCCTTTGTTGCTGGATTTTTTCGTTAAAAAATTTGTCGCCAAAAACCAGCAACACATCCGCTTTTGCCCTGACTTTGACTATGCGCTACAGGCTTACCACTGGCCTGGGAATGTACGCGAACTGTCTAATTTGATTGATCGGTTTAGTACCCTTTTTTCCGGGCAATACCTGGAGCTGAAACATTTTTCAAATTCTCTGCTGCCCAAGGGCCTGGTTAAGTTCAAGGCTTTGGCAAATGCAGGTGAGCTACCTCAGCTGACTTCGATCTTAGGTGAGACCGCCAACCTACATTTTACCGGCGACCTACAAAGCGTGCCAGTTGCGGGCGGAATCTTCGATGACTGCTTGTCCGACACGCCAGAGGTGTCAGCGATGTCGGCACCTAATGAGGCAGAACAAATTTCTTTTTTATCTGAAGCCTTGCCTGTTTTACCGCCTGAGGGGCTGTCACTCAAGCACAGACTTGCAGAAATTGAGCGTGATCTGATCGCGCAAGCGCTGAGCCGAACCAATGGCAATGTGTCCCAGACGGCTCGAATTTTGAATGTACAACGAACCACCTTGATCGAAAAAATTCAAAAATTTGGCTTGCGTTCCGCCTAGCAGTCTCACACCAGTTCTTACGGCGTTACAGTTGGTGTGCTCTGTACCCGAGGGTACTGTACCAAGCGTTCAACCGGCTTGACCGGGGCAGCGTTAGCAACCGGCGGTACAGGTGTTGCAGTTGGGGCAGGTGTTGGCGCTGGGGTTGGGGTTGCAGTTGCAGTTGGGGTCGTTGGTTTGCTTTGTCTGCGCAGCAGGGATGCCTCTACTTCGCGCCGAATCATGACCGCATCGGCGCTGGCTGGGGGCTTGGAACGCAGTTGAACCGACAAATCCTTGATGGCACTGACATTTGCTTGAATCTGAAGCTCCATGCCTTGCAAAAGCTTGCTGATGTCCTGCGTCTTAGGGTCTTTAGTTGGACTGATGACGGCACTTTGTGTCGTTCGCAGCAGGTCATCCAAGCGTCCGTCAAGCTTGGTTTGTTGGCTGCTGAGCGCACCTTGATTGCTTGAAATATCGCGCAAAATTTCTCCACTTCCCTTGAGTAGTTCCAGCGACTCATTCATGCTGACGATGCGTTTTCCAACCGCCAACAACATGGCGTCGGCCTGCGCAATGCGCTGCTGAAGACCAGAGGACATAAAAACGAATAAAACCATGCCAATCACCATCAGCGTTGCACAACTGACAAGAACCATCAGACCCAGTTTGCGCTGTGTTGCGTAAAGGCTGATCAGATTCTGGGTGGCCTGCTCAAGATCCGCCCCCGCCTTGAGTGCCTGGCTTGCCGCCTGGCTGGCAAGACCGGCAGAATCCAGCATGGTGGATTTGATTTCTTTGATCTCGTCGTCGCCTTCCAGGGCTTGCAGCACGCCCGAAGATGCTGGTTGGCCAGAAAGTTCAGCGGGCTGCAGCTCTGAAAATTCTGCCTCTGGCGTTTGCCCTGCGCTGTCGGCGAAGGCTTGCGTATTTACGGCAAGTGGCGCCAGAGACGATGCATCGCGGGAAGCGTTGGCGGTAGGGGCTTCGGTCATAAGTTGTACCCATCAAAAGGTGTGAGGAGGGACTAGGTCTTGGCGATCAGTACTGATTCGCGGCGCTTAAGCTCTGCGCGAATATGGTTATTTTGAGCTTTCAGCGTGCCGATCTGGTCGGAAAAGTGTGACTGACCCTGGCGCGTCTCGGGGGCTGGCTTACGGGTGTGGACATCCAAGGCTGCCGCAGCGCGGATCACCGGGGGCGCGCTGGTGATGCGTGGCGGGGGCGGACTGGCTTCGTCCGCGTTTAACACCTGATGGCTAGTGTCTGGCATTGTGCTCGAATGATCGAATGACAGCGTCTTGAGTTCGGTCGGTGGGTCGGCATGGACAAATTCAGCCGTTTCGGTTTCTATATGCCGCCCATCCGTGCCCAGCGTCGCAGATTTACTTTTCGCGTCGTGACTTCCTTCAGCAATTTCCACAATATGCGGCGCACCGCTGCGTATGAACTGTGCCTCATTCATTGTGTGCGCTCCTGTTGGGGGAGAACCATGGTTTTGGGTTCTGAGGGAAATTGTTCCCTTAGAAATTGTCCAGAATAAACCAAAGCATCCTTGGGCATGCCGGGACCTTCAGCAAAACTGCGGGCTTCAGTGATTGTCGTGAAGGGAGCAGAAACTGCTGAAAATTGAAGACCCGTTTGTCTTGGCAGGGTGTGCGCAACAATTTGGGCGAGCTTGAGTTGGGGTTGATTTTGTAGCCAGAATTTAATTTCTTGATAGCTTGACGCAGTGCTGTGCAGCACCACAAAACTTGCAGCTGGCATGTCCAAAATCCACGACTGTCCCGCTTGTGCTTGCGCCGGGGTATGAACAATTTCCTCAATGTCCTTGCCTCCCAAGGCTGACGGAGGTGCTACAAGCGGTGTACTGGCTGCTGGACTATCAAGTACCGGCACCGGTGGTGGCTGCGTATAAGCCGCCAATAGGGGGGTGATGGCATCTTTGTACCAAAGCCCAACGCCCAAGCTGCAGGCGACAAACAAAAGAGTGCATGCCAGGAGCCACTTTTTTGATCTCCGTTGGCCTGAGCCAGGCTCTTGAAACTTTTCGACTGGTAGGGTTTGCGCCATCTTTACAGTCTCAACAGCGCTCGGGGCGTTGAGAAAAACAGGCGGGGGTGTCAGTTGCGATAACAGTTCACTGACCGGGACTTCACGGCCTTGGGCTCGGGCTTGCTCCAACATGGCAGAGCGTTGCTCTGGATTGGGTGCTTCAATCTCCCAATTTAAAATACGACGACCAAACGCGTTTAGCAACTGTTTCTTTTGACTGGCTTGCGTCAAAAGCATGATGACGCGAATATTGGCGCCTGGAAAATTATGAACCAGCCGCGCCAACAGCTGTATTTCGTGGTCGGGAAGAGCCGAAGCGTCATGAAGCACCCAAATTTTGGGCTGGGAAGCTTGGGTGGCGTCGGACATGGCGTCCTGAATCGACAAGGCTTTCAACCGCTCGTTGAAGCGCGACATCAAGGCCTCTGCATTGGCAGGAAAATACACCTCAAGCATGATCTGCGGCGCGACTTCTCGCAGGCGCGCCATCAACATTTTTACATAGTGATCGAGAATCGCATCGTGGTCGCTGACCATTGACAGGCTCATGCTGCTTTGTGTCAGTGCGGAGACATAGCCCTCAAGCCTGAGTCGGTCGGTGGCTCGAAAAAACAAGGCCTGTTCGCCAGCAATATGCTCCTCAGCTTGATGGGCGTGCACGTTCATGGGCTGCCTTTCTCAGGCGCATAAGGTTTGCCTGTGGCATCAAACTGCATGGATGGCGGGATCTTCGGTTGGGGTCTAGCCATCGGTGCTACCCCTGGACGCACATTCGCGAGGCCAAACACGTAGGCAATCACCTGCGCTACCGCGAAGTACAGCGTTTCTGGAATGGGTTGGTCGAGTTCAGTGGTAAAAAACAGGGCACGTGCAAGTTGGGGCGCCTCAAAAATTTCTATGCTGTGAGCTTTGGCTTCTTTTCGTATCAGCATGGCCATAAAGTCTGCACCTTTCGCCAACAAAATGGGTGCACCGTCAGCGCTAGGATCATAGGCCAAGGCTATGGCAAAGTGTTCGGGGTTGGTAATGATGACATCAGCGTCCTTGACCTTTTGCATCATCCGAGCGTTGGCTATTTCACGCTGGCGACGTCGTAGCTGGGCCTTGACTTCTGGCCGACCTTCCATGTCCTTGTATTCATCACGAATTTCTTGTTTGGTCATTCGCATACGTTTCATAAAGGTGTAACGCTGGAACGGGACGTCGACCAAGGCGATCAGGACCAGGCCAACGGTTAACCAGGTCAGCGCCTTAAAAATCAAGATGCCAGTCAATAAAAATGCGGGCTCTAATCCCATTGAGCCCATGCCGATAATGTCTGCCAGATGTAAGTTTAAAAGAACGACCAGCACGATGGCGATCAAGCCAAATTTCAGTATCGACTTGACCAGCTCGATAGCAGCATGGGCACCCAACATTTTTTTCAAGCCAGCCAGGGGACTGAGCTTTGAAAATTTGGGTAAGACCGCCTTGAGTGAGAATAAAAATCCACCAGTCGCACCGCTGGCCAACACAGCCAAAAACAGGGTCAGCACCATCATGGGTAGAAACAGCAGAAAAACATCGCTCATTTGGCTCGAAAAGGCCAGCGGTAGCAGGGCTGGCGTTTCGAGCACTTTACGGTCAAAACTAAAACCAGCGGCAAAATAGCGCGCCAACTTGGCAAACCAAACAGGCCCCATCAGCAGAAGTACCAGCACAGCGCCAATCATGACTGCTGCCGCAGACAATTCAACTGAGCGTGCGACCTGGCCTTCATCGCGCGAACGTTTCAGTCTGCGTGCTGTGGGTTGTTCGGTGCGTTGGGCGCTGTCATCAGACATGGTTTACTGGCCTAGTTCAAGCCGAGCTGGGAACGTACTTCGAGGAATCCTTGCAGCCACAACCACTCAATACGGGCACCCATACTGGGCAATGCAAATACGAGGGCGCCAAATCCGGCAAGAATCATGGCGGGCAATCCCACCTGAAAAATATTCAGGCTGGGTGCGGCGCGGGTGGCGACGCCCAAGCCAATGTTGATGAACAAAAGTGCCACCATCACAGGCAAGGCCAGCAATACCGCACCTAAAAAAATCATTGAACTCCAACTTACAAAGTGAACCCATGATTTGTCAGACAGCAGTTGCTGGCCGATAGGCAAGCTCGCAAAACTGTCAACAACCATGCCCAACATCATGGCATGCCCACCAAGCCCTAAAAATATTAAAGTTGATAAGATTAGTAAAAATTGGGCAATGACAGGGACGTTGCCAAGGTTGGGATCCATCATGTTGGCAATCGACAAACCCATGGCATTGGAGACCGACTGCCCCGCCAGTAAAATCGCGGCAGTGATAATTTGCAGGCTCAGCCCCATCAGCAGTCCGATGGCGATTTGGTTGAATATCTCCAGCAGCCCAACGGCCGACAGGGGATCTAGCCGGGGCCATGAATAAAGTGGAAAAACCATCCAGGTCAAAGCCAGTGCCAACAGAATACGCAGGCGCAGGTTGAGGGCGCGCAGGGAAAAAACGGGCGCCGACAACATCAGCGCCGAGATCCTCAGCATGGGCCACAAAAACCCATAAAAGCGCTCTACGATGTCATTGACCAGTAGATTCATGTTGATGGTCGTTCGCTCTGTTGCCGCTCAAGTAAACAGGAGCGGTATGCGTTGAAACATGCTGCGGGTGTAGTCCACAAGTGTGCTCAATTGCCAACTGCCAACGATTGCCAAAGTAATGGCGACGGCCAGAACCTTGGGAATGAAGCTTAAAGTTGACTCATTGATGGATGTTGCAGCTTGAACAATGCCGATCACCAAACCCACTGCCAGTGCCACTCCTAACAGCGGCGCTGAAATCAAAACAGTCATCCAAAGTGCTAAACGCCCCACATCAATCACCTCTGCGATACCCATTTTTCAACTCCTGTTTAATTCAAACGGCCACCTGTCAGATTGCCGAATAGCTGGTTTAAGTCACGAAACTGGCAGCCAAGGAGCTCATGATTAAGCTCCACCCGTCCACCAGGACAAATAACATGAGTTTGAACGGCATTGAAATCATCATGGGTGACAACATCATCATGCCTAGCGACATCAATACGCTTGCAACTATCAAATCTATGACAACAAAAGGGAGGTAAATCAGAAAACCAATGGTAAAAGCGCTTTTAAGCTCTGAAGTAATAAAGGCGGGTACCAAGGTGGTGAAAGGAACTGCATCGGCGCTGGCAACATCGGTTTTTCGGGCCATTTGCATGAATAAACCGATGTCATCTTCGCGTGTTTGTTTAACCATGAAGTCTCGAATGGGAATTTCCGCAGCTGCGATCGCCTTATCAAAACTCAACGAATTTTGCATATACGGATTAACTGCTTTTTGGTAAACATCATTTAACACGGGTGACATGATGAAAAGGGTCAAGAAAAGAGAAATGCCGACCAATACATTGTTGGGTGGGGTTTGTCCGGTACCCAAAGCTTGACGCAGGATAGACATGACGATGATGATGCGTACAAAAGAAGTCATCATCAGTAGCAAGGACGGCAATAATGTAAGTGTTGTCATCAAAGCCAACAATTGCAACGACAGGCTGTATTGCGTGTCTTTGCCGGTGCCGCTGACGTTCACCATGGGGATGCCTTGCGCCCAAGACAGCGAAGGAATCAAAAAAAGCAGGGTGATAGCCAAAACCCAAAAAAGTTTAGCTTTCAAGATTATTTCCTTTTGCTGCGCTGTGATCTTCCCAGCTGCCGAGGGCCGTGAATTGGTTGGCGCTCATACCGATCAATACCAGATGCTTATCTACTTGCAACAAGGCAATTTTCTGTCGTGGGCCTACGCTGATAGTTTCCAGCACCCGCAGCTTAAGCTCGCCACCCTGGGTGGTTTGCATGATCTTCATGCGGCGCAGCGTCCACAGCAAACCCGCAAGAAGCAATAACACCAGAACTATGCTGCCTGCTATGCGTACCCAATCAAAGGGACTGGTGCCAGTCGAACCCATGCCAATCCAGTTACAGGTTCTTCATCCGCTCGGAAGCGGGGACAACACGGGTCAAGCGAATGCCGTAGCGTTCGTTGACCAAGACGACTTCACCTTGCGCCACAACGGTGTTGTTGATCAGCAGGTCTAGCGGTTCGCCAGCTATCCGGTCGAGCTCAACCACGCTGCCTTGCGTTAGCCGCATCAGGTCTTTGATTTTGATCATGGCTCGGCCGACTTCAATGCTGAGCGTGACGCTGATGTTTTGAAGCACATCGGGGTTGATTTGTTTGTCCACCACTGGAATATCTGCAGTGTTTGGTTCAAGGGTTTCGGTCATGATTTTCCTGAAAATATTAGTGACGGCCAGGGGCTACTGCGCGTTCGATTTGGACCGCAGTTTGGCCACCCAAAGTTCCTACGTGCACCTCAAACGCAGGAATACCATTGGGCTGAAAACTCGCCAGATCGGGCTTTTTAAAATAAAAAATATCTCCTACTTTCATGGATTCAACGGCTTTAAAGGTTGAGCTGATATTGCCTAAACTCACGTTTGCTTCCAGGCAGGCGCCGCCTACTGCTGCTTCAAGATCGTCGCGCCACTGGCGATCAGATTCTTCATTGCCATCGCCTGTTTGAACCCGGCTGCGCAGCAATTCACGCACTGGTTTGAGTGAGGCATAGGGATGAACAATGTCGATAAAACCAATATTTTTGGTAGCGGTTTCGGTTTCGAAGCGACTCACAATGACCAGGTCACTTTCATCCGATATTTGAGCGAATTGGGGGTTAATCTCGGCGCTGACGAACTCAAAATCGAGCGCTAAGATAGGTGACCAAGCCTCTTTGAGGTTGCGAAAAATGACGTCCAAAATCATGTTGACGATGCGCGTTTCCATCGGTGTGAACATCCGTCCAGGCAATAGCTGCCCCACCGTCCCTTGGCCAAAACCACCAAAAAAACTGTCGAGTGAGCTAAACACAACGGTGGTGTCGATGACCACCAGGGAATTACCGCGGAGTGGATTCATCCGCACCACATTGACCGATAGAGGTGCCTTCAGGTCTTTGATGTACTCACCAAATTTGATAATCTGCACCTTGCTTGGATTAATGCGTGGGCTGGTGCGCAGAACATCCATGAGAGCGAGACGAAAAAGGCGGATAAACCGCTCATTGATCATGTCGATCGAGCTGGTGTTTACCCCCAAGCTGCTGTCTTCGCTGGTTAAGTCATGGGTTTTAACCTGGGCTGTGGTGTTAAAGCCAGTATTTACGGGTATGGAACCATCGTTCACGCCTTGGGCGAGCGCTGCAAATTCGTCGGCGGATAGTAAATTGTCAGCCATAGTTCAAATCGTGTGCATGGTTGTCTAGTCGATTACTGAACAATAAAACTTGTGAAGTAAACATCTTCGATGCCACCAAAATCCTCAAATTTTTCAATCAAGGAATTCATGGCGTCGCGTATTTTGATCGCCAAGTCCTTGCGAAAATCGGGCTTAGATAAGTCTGCTTCGGTGGTCTGGCGCATTACATCCATCACGACCGAGCGAATTGCAAATTCATGTTTTTTGACGTTTTCAACCACCCGTTCGTCATAGCGGGTCATGATTGCAAACTGCACTGACATCACTTTGCGCGAGCCTGCTACATTGACCAGGAATTCTTTAGCCATCTGGTGATAGGTGTATTCAAAGCGGGGACTGTTGGGTGATTTCTTATTGAGTTTTGGCGCTTCGCCTGAAGCTTTTGCGACTTCAGCGCCCGGTTTAGCTGGCCCGGCCTCTGGCTTTTTCCCTGCGCTTGCATCAGCGCCAGGCTTGGCTGGAGCGGCGTCAGGCTTTTTACCCGCGTTTGCATCAGCGCCAGGCTTGGCTGGAGCCGCGTCAGGCTTTTTACCCGCACTTGCTTCAGCGCCCGGTTTACCTTGATTTGCTTCCTCGCTCGCCACTTGATCTAAGCTGGGTGGGGGTTTGGCGAAGAATCCTGAAATGAAAAGGGTTCCCACCATGGTTCCTGAAATAAGAAACACCAATCCCACCAAAGCCAAAATGATTTTGACAATTGGTTTTTTGGGTTTGACTTCTACTTCTACTTCGCTTGCTGCTGGTTTGGCCATGTGACACCTTGCGCTGTTGGTACAACTTTAGTTTTTAAATAACTTGGGTTTCACGCCCATAGATTCAGTCCATTGGTTGCGGTGGGTTCATCCTTTAGCTTCGCCGCAACATCTTCAACGCTTTCGGGTTCACGTCCACCCCCAGAAGTGGGCTTAAAGCCATTTCTGGGTGTCGAATTTCCGCCAGATTGGCGACTTTGGTCGCCAGATACCCAAACAGAAGCAACTGCCATGCCAGTCTGCGTTAACGCATCTTTTAATTTTCCTGACCCCAGGGCAATGAGTTCCCGCGTGACCGCGTTTTCAGCGCTGAACAGCGCGTCAAGGCCGCCAGCGTGCATCTTCAGTTCCACATCTATCTGGCCCAAACTTTCAGGTCGCAAGCGCATTTCAATTTTCCATTGCCCTCGCTCCATCTGATCGACCAACCGTTGGGCCAGCGCCTGTCCAAGTTTGTCGGCCAGTTGTTGTTGATGGAACAAGCGTTGTTCAACCTGGGCAGACACTGGGGCGGGCGCGTTTGCAGTTAGCGGGCTTGAGCCGGACGAAGTGCTGGCACTAGCCTGTGCCATACCTAGGCTAGGACTGTTTGCCGACGTAGCGTCTACAGGTGATTCCTGCGAACCCTCTAAAAGACCAATAAGCATGTCGTCAGTGATGTCTAGCTGTAAAGTTTCCCAGGTTTTGGCGGCTGCAAGCGGTGTAGGCGGGAGCGTATTTCCGGCCAACAAGCTGGCCCATGTGCTTTGTTCGGTGCTGCCTGACATCTGAGTCAAACGTTTTGTAATAGCTTGGGCGGGTGCGGTGATCGTCAGACGCATAGCATCCTGTATGGCCACTTCGGCGCTGACGGCGTTGCTATTCGTCGCTTCGCTGCTATTTATCCATGCACTGGCTCTGAGCGGCATCCAGGATGCCATGTTGGCGTTAGCAAGCACGGGCGATGCAGTTTTGACTGCGACCGTTTCCTCAGTTGTTGTAGCCGCAATGACTCGCGGCATCTGCCCCAAGGGATTGATCGGGCTGAGTGCAGCGCTTA
>JBBAPP010000008.1:22289-29034 GCA_040400775.1 Polaromonas sp.
GCAATGACTCGCGGCATCTGCCCCAAGGGATTGATCGGGCTGAGTGCAGCGCTTAGTTGGCCGATCTGAACAGCCAAGGGTTGAGGCAAAACAGGAGCGCCGACCGAAATGTTTTGGCCGGCAAACAGGGCTTGAACTGCTGCTTCGTCTATGCCCTGGGTACGGGCGAAAGCCGCCAGGCTGGCCATATCAGGTAAAGGACCATCACTGGTAATCAGCTTGATTTTGCTGCCCAGGGGAAGCACTTGCAAACCCGTTCCGCTCAGGCTTTGAGCGGCAAACAGTTGCCGCTCGGCTTTGAGCATCTGGCCGGTTAGCAGCGTCGAAAATTCACCACCTAGCGCTGGCGGGTCAGCGCCAACAGTACTGCCAGTGCTGTCGCTCACACTGGGCAAGACTGGGTTGGTGGGGAGAAAACTAAAACTGGTATCCATGAGGTCATGCTTCCTAAAAGAGACACAGGGTAGGTCGAACAGTGAAATTGATGCAAGAAATGTGACTGGACATAAGTTGCCGCTCAAACCAGGCCTAGCGCAAAGCCGCTGTCGAAAATTCATGGCACGAAGAGTGCTTTATGTACTGCCTTGACAGCCTAATTCACAACCTGACTGAGTAAAACCCTTGTTTTCTCCAAGAATTTCACCATGATCGCGCTGGCCCTGTCGGCGTTTCGACAAAACCTGTCGAAATTCAACTTCAACGACCTGAGTATTCCGGCTCTGGTGTTGCTGCTCATGGGTATGCTGCTCATCCCCATGCCACCGGTTTTGTTGGATGTTTTTTTTACATTCAACATTGCAGCCAGCTTGCTGATCATCATGATCGCTATCAAAGTCCGCAAGCCGCTGGATTTTTCTGCTTTTCCGACGGTGTTGCTTTTTGCAACAATGTTGCGTCTGGCCTTGAATGTGGCGTCTACCCGTGCGATTTTGGTGGATGGTCATACGGGTCACGAGGCCGCAGGCAAGGTGATTGCCGCTTTCGGCGAGTTCGTCATTGGCGGCAACTATGTCGTTGGATTTATTATATTTTCCATTTTGGTGATCATCAACTTTATTGTGGTGACCAAGGGTGCTGGAAGGGTGTCTGAAGTCAATGCCCGCTTTACGCTGGATTCCATGCCAGGCAAGCAAATGGCGATTGATGCTGACCTGAATGCAGGGGTCATAGACCAGGAAACCGCAAAAAACCGACGTGCTGAGTTGGCTCAAGAATCTGACTTTTTTGGCTCTATGGATGGTGCTTCCAAATTTGTCAGCGGCGATGCCATTGCCGGCTTGCTGATTTTGATCATCGCTTTAGTGGGTGGTTTGGCCATCGGCATTGGACAACATGGGCTTTCGTTGAGTGAAGCTGGACGCATTTATACCCTTTTGACCATAGGCGATGGCTTGGCTGCACAAATTCCATCGCTGTTACTTTCTTTGGCAACCGCCATCGTGGTAACCAGGGTGACAACCACAGAGTCGATCACCGAACAGGTGGGTTCTCAACTGGGCAATCCAAGCGCTTTGTTCGTGACCTCCTGCATCATGGCTATTTTGGGGGTTGTTCCCGGTATGCCGCATTTGGTGTTTATCACGCTGGCGGCAATTTTTGCTGCACTGGGGGTGGTGATTTTGCGGCGTCAGCTTGCGTCCGATGTACCCCAGCCAATGGCGGGAACTCTTGCAGCGTCTGATCCGCTCAAAGAACTGGGCTGGGAAGACCTGGATCAAGTTGACCTGGTCGGTCTTGAAATTGGTTATGGCCTGATTCCCCTGGTGAATGTCGACACCGGCGGTCAGCTGATGACCCGGGTAAAAGGGGTGCGTAAAAAACTTTCTGCTGAATTGGGCTTCCTGATCCAGCCGGTTCGTATTCGAGATGCTTTGAGCATCGACCCTGATAGCTACCATATTGTTTTAAAAGGTGTGATCCGTGGTCGAGGCAAGATCAAAGTGGGTCGCGAAATGGCCATAAATCCGGGTCAGGTTTACGGTTCCTTAGAAGGAGTGTCGACCAAAGAGCCGGCTTTTGGTCTGCAAGCAGTCTGGATCGAACCCTCCCAGCGTGACCATGCACGGGCGCTGGGTTACACCGTAGTCGACGCCGCGACTGCCATCGCGACCCATTTGAACAAAGTGTTGCGTGAGAATGCGGCTGACCTCCTTAGCCACGATGAAGTCCAGCAGTTGTTGGACAAACTGGCTGTCAAATCGCCCAAACTGGTTGAAGATTTGATTCCCGCCAAACTCTCTTTGGGTGTGCTGACGCGGACTTTGCAAAGCCTGCTCAATGATGCTGTTTCCATCCGCGATATGCGAACCATTGTTGAAACGCTTTCGGAAGTCAGTGCCAGAACCCAAGACCCTGAGCAACTGAATGCCTTGGTACGACCCCGGCTGGGTCGCTTGATTGTCCAGGCCATGGTGGACGACAAAGATGTACTTTCGGTGATGACACTTGACCCTGAGCTGGAGCAGCTCTTGCACAATGTCCTCCAGCAACAAGATCAGAGTCAAGGCGTGGTCATCGAGCCGGGATTAGCCGAACGACTTTTTGTGGCCCTGCGTGAGGGCGCAAAACAGGTTGAAAGTTTGGGTCACGCTGCGGTGCTGGTTGTTTCGCCTGCCATTCGCCCTTGGCTTGCCAGGTCGGTCCGGAGTCGGGTCAATGAGCTGATCGTTCTGTCCTACGGCGAGATTCCAGATGACCAGGTGGTGAATGTGATCCACACCGTCCACGCCGAAACTTCAAAATCCGATGCCAAGCGTTAGTCGCTGCGCTAACTTTCCCTCACGTATTGTCAGGCCCACACCATGGAACTAAAGCGAATCCTTGCCAATGACACAAAGAGCGCCACTGATCTTGCCATGAAGTTGTACGGCCGCGATGTATTGATCATCTCTAATCACACGGTGGAAGGACAAACGGAACTGGTGGTGGCGATTGATATCGATGAACAAAGCCCTGAAACCAATGGCCCACACAGCAGCAGCCAACACGAACGGGCTCAACCAGCAGCAAATTTCAGGAGCCAGCTGGTTTTAGCCCAGGCCAAGCCAAGCCCCAATTCTGGCGCCGCAGCTTCGTCCCCTTTGGGCGCCGACCGCAAGCAGGCTAGGCAGGTACAGGAAGACCCGAAAAATCAGGAGATCAGGGGGCTGATTCGCGATGAGTTGGCTGCTTTCAGGGCTGAGATGAGCTTGAGTCTTAAAACATCGGGCTGGCAAAGCAGCTTGAAACTTTCGCCTGAAATCGATGATCTATTTGGCTCATTTACCCAGGCTGGTATGTCCGCGGGCCTGCGAACTCTTTTGCTCGACACGGTCAAAGACATGCGTTACCAACAAGAAGCCTTGCTGGCTATTCGCCAGCAGTTGGAGCAAGTTGCCTATCTTCCACAGCTGGCCTTGCCACAAAGCGGAACGCACCTGATTGCCGGACCCAGCGGGGTAGGCAAGACCATGATGGCGATTCGATGGGCCAGCCACGTGGTGATGCAAGATGTCTCATGTAAAGTGGCTTTGGTCAGTTACCGCGACGACCGCGCCGGTGCCTGGGAACAAACCCAAGCGCTTGCAAGTCAAATTGGAATTGAGTGCTTTCGAGCTGGCAGCAGCAAAGTACTCGGTAACGTACTCAGCGTTTTGGAAGATTACAAGCTAATTTTGATTGATACCGCCTCAACGCAATTGTCTGAACGGGTTGCAGAGATTGCGTCGGTCTGCCCTTCTTGTGTCAAGCACGCTTTGGTAGCGGCCGACGCATCGTCGGCGACCTTAAGGCGTACTTTGCAGACTTCAGGCATCCATTGGAATAGTTTGATGGTGAGCAAGCTCGATGAATCTACGCAGCCCTGGCCGCTGGTTGAATTTCTCAATAACAATTCGCTGTCCAACTGCGCTGCCAGCGATGGTGCCCATGTTGCTGCGCTAAATCTCAATTTGACAGCGGGCTCCCTCATAGAGATGGCCATGGCACAATTATCTCGGTCTCCGGAGCCACGTGGGTTAGCGCCAACGCATCCATTGGCAGCTCCTTCTGTGTTGAAGTTGCCTGCACGCGCACCGCGTTTTTTGACGGAGTTTAATCCCAGAGGTTTACGTGAATCCTTTAATTGAGCATCAGTAAAAAGAGAATGAAAAATACTACACGTACAGAAGTTATCGGTGTTGCCAGTGGTAAGGGTGGGGTGGGCAAAACAACGGTGGCCGTAAATTTGGCGATTGCGCTGCAAATGTCAGGCAAGCGGGTGATGCTTTTTGATGCTGATTTGGGCCTGGCGAATTCTCAAATTGCCATGGGTTGCACCTGCCCCTTTAATTTGAGCCATTTCATGAGTGGTCAAAAAACGCTGGAAGAAATTATTGTCACAACGCGCCAAGGGGTAAAGCTGATACCTGGCGCCTCTGGGGTGAGTCAGTTGGCGGCGCTGAGTCGGACCCAAGCCTCGCGCCTGGTCCAGTCTTTTAGTGCCTTGGAAGGTGAAATTGATTACCTGGTGGTAGACATGGCTGCAGGCATTTCACCTTCTGTGCTGGCGTTCATGGAGGCGTGTCAACGGCGTTTCATCGTCGTGCGTGATGACCCGTCGTCAATTGCAGATGCCTACGGCATGATCAAAGTGCTGATTCAGGAGCACAACCTGAATGAAATTTATATTATTCCAAATGCCGTCAAAAGCCAGCTTGATGGGCAAAACCTGTTTCGCCGAATCAACCATGTGTGCGCCCAGTTTTTGAACTACACCACAAACTACATCAGCTCGATTGAAGACGATAACTTGATCTTGGAGGGTCATCGGAAGTATGAGCCTGTTCTAAGCTATGCGCCGAACGGCATCAGCTCTCGCAGCTTCATTCGATTGGCCAAATCCGTCACTCAAATTTCACATATCGCCGCCATGTCTGGCGGCATGCAGTTTTTTGTCGAGCGCTTAGTGAAACCGTAGAACTGACCACAGAATGATTGCATCGACCCGCCTCTATGAAGAAGTTCACAATAACAGTGAAGCTTTGGTTTTGGCGCATTTGGGCTTGGTGAAACGGGTCGCTTTGCATCTTAAAGTTCGCCTACCGCCGTTTATGGAACTCGACGAGTTGATTCAGGTCGGGATGATTGGATTGTTAGAAGCGGCACGCGCCTACATCCCATCGAAAGGCGTTGATTTTGAAAATTTTGCTTTGAGCCGGGTTCGCGGCGCCATGCTCGACGAAGTGCGCAAGCTGTCTTATTTACCGCGTTCCGCTGTGGAATTCAATAAGTCGGAAACCAAAGCGACGAATGTTCTTGCCAGTGAACTCGGACGTAAGCCAACCCAAGCTGAATTGGCGGCGCACCTAGGGGACGACCTCGACGCGTATCAAAAAAAACGGGGTAACGCCAAACGCTTTGAGACCCTGTCGATGGAAGTGATAACCGACGAGGTCATGGGACTTGCCGACGAAAGCGCACGTCAACCCGACGAGATTATTGAGCGTAAGGACTTCATGCGCGCCGTCACAGAGGCTATTTCAGCCTTGGCTGAGCGTGACCAATTGCTGTTGTCTCTTTACTACGTAGAAGAACTCAATCTCAAAGAAATTGGGGTCACCCTGGGTGTCACGGAATCCCGCGTAAGCCAATTGTTAACTGCAGTGGTAAAAAAATTAAGACTGACATTAAAAATAGATGACAGTGAAAAAACGCTAGGTACCAGGCAAATGTAGTCTTTGGCCATGCCATGTCTCAAGTTTCTACAATCTGTGTCGACTCCGTAGAGGTACAACAACCCAGCGGGAGATGCAGAAATGCGAGTTCAGTTTAAAGCCATGGATTCTTACGGTGTCGACAATATGGCCTCTCAGGCCTCAGTCGCCAACAGCACGGAGCTGATTCAAATGCTTTTTGATGCTTTGGTGGCCACTTTGGCGGCAGCCCAAGGGCATTTGGAGCACGGAGCGATTCGGGAAAAAGGTAAATGCATTGCGCGTGCAAGTGGTATCGTGATGGGTTTGCAAGGATCGCTGGATTTCGAAAACGGTGGGGATCTGGCGAAAAACTTAGATGAGCTGTACGCTTACGTTACCCGCCGATTGATTTTTGCCAACGCCTACAACGACCTGTCTGTCTTGAAAGAACTGTACGGGTTGATGTCTGAGCTTCGCAACGCATGGCAGCAAGTCCCTGCGCTGGTGCGGAGCAGACAAGCCCCTGCATTTGATGGGCAGCAAATGTTGACAGCACAGGTCTGATGGTTAAAAATTAGGCCGCCAATTTTTTGGGATTTTTTATGTTTGGTATCTTCGGCGTTGTTTTTCTGTTGGTCAGCGTATTCGCCAGCTTTGTGGTCGGGGGTGGAAGCCTGGCTCCCTTTATTCACGCCGCACCGATCGAAGGCTGGTGTATTTTGGGTGCGGGTATTGGCGGCATGCTGATTGGCAACAGTCCTGATGTTGTCAAGGCAGTTTTTGCCGGAATTGGACGCACCTTCAAGGGCTCGAAATATAAAAAACAGGATTATCTGAACACCATATTTTGCGTCTCCAAAGTGATGAAAACACTCAAAAGCGAGGGCGCTGTTGCGCTTGAAGCCCATATTGAAACACCAGAATCTAGCGCCATTTTTAGTGAGTATCCCAATATTCTTAAAGACCATGCCTTGTTGCACCTGATCACGGACACTGTTCGCTTAATGGTGGTTTCTCAAGGCACGCTTAGCCCCACGGCGGTCGAAGAAGTGATGGACACAGCCATTAAAACGCACCATCACGACGAGCTC
>JBBAPP010000009.1:0-27440 GCA_040400775.1 Polaromonas sp.
CAGCGGCAGCCAAGGGCGCGCTGCTGATCAATTACTGTTCGGTCACTGGCTTGATGCACGCAGACGGCAAAGTTGCCGGCTTACATGTGAAAGACGGTGAAACGGACCAGACTTACGACATCAAAGCTAAATCCGTCATCAACGCCACAGGTGTGTGGGTGGATCAATTCCGTATGGAAGATGGCCAAGCGATAGGCCGCGAGGTGAAGGCCATGGTTGCGCCTAGCCAAGGCGTGCATATTGTTGTTGAGCGTAGCTTTTTACCCGGCGATCACGCCATGTTGATACCCAAAACGGCAGATGGCCGGGTGCTGTTTGCTGTGCCGTGGCTGGGTAAAACGATTTTAGGCACGACAGACACGCCACGTGATGACATGGTGCGTGAACCGCTGGCGTTTAAAGAGGAAGTTGACTTTATTCTGAATGAATCGGCCCGCTATTTGACCCAAGCGCCAACCCGTGCCGACATTAAAAGCATCTGGGTCGGCTTGCGGCCACTGGTCAAGTCTGCCGATGACGACGCAGGCAACACAAAAGGACTGTCGCGAGAGCACACGGTGCTGGTCAGCAAAAGCGGCTTGGTCACGGTCACAGGTGGAAAATGGACGACCTACCGCGCGATGGCTGAGGACGTGCTGGAAACCTGCTTTGCTGGTGGTTTGTTGCCAGCCAAGCCCAGCGGTGTGACCACTGGTTTAAAACTGGTTGGCGCACAACAGGCAAAACATGTCATCAAAAAAATAACTGAAGCGCCTGGTATTCATCTGTATGGCAGCGAGGCGGCAGTGGTGCTGGCGCTAGCAGGTGCGCAAAATGAACTTGGCGGCGGCTTGACTGAAGCGATGGTGCGCTTTGCAGCGCGCTTTGAATACGCTAGAACGGTGGAAGACGTGCTGGCGCGGCGCTCTCGGCTGTTGTTTTTAGATGCAGCGCTGGCCAAATCCCTGGCAGCGTCAGTCGCAGCGTTGTTGCAACTAGAAACCGGGGCTGACCCGGCTTTGGACAGATTTTTGGGTCTGTGTGACCAGTATTTGCCAAATTCTTGAGGTGCAGGACTGATTTTTTACAAATTTAGTGTGTTTTTATAGAAAATAGTGTTGACAGAGCCCAAGACTTGAGTGATACTCATGGGCTTCACTTGAAAAACGTGAATACTTAGACAACAGCCTAATGGATGCCTTGCAAGTGGTTTGCAGGGCGGACGACAGGCCCAAGACTGACTGGCTTGACAAACTTTGCGACATTAAAAAGTCAAGAATTTTATAGCCGGTGCAAGTTGGGAAAACATTTAAATGATTCAAACGCAATCCAAACTCGATGTTGCTGACAATACGGGTGCTAAATCCGTGATGTGCATCAAAGTGCTGGGCGGCTCCAAGCGCCGTTATGCCAGCGTTGGTGACGTCATCAAGGTCACCATCAAAGAAGCTGCTCCCCGTGGCCGCGTCAAAAAAGGCGAGGTTTACAGTGCTGTGGTCGTTCGCACCGCCAAGGGCATTCGCCGTGGCGATGGTTCGCTGGTTAAATTCGACGGCAATGCAGCTGTGTTGCTCAACGCCAAGCTTGAGCCTATCGGCACCCGCATCTTCGGACCAGTGACGCGCGAGTTGCGCACTGAAAAGTTCATGAAGATCGTGTCCCTGGCTCCTGAAGTTCTGTAAGGGCACGCCATGAACAAAATTCGCAAAGGCGATGAAATCATCGTCATCACAGGCCGCGACAAGGGTAAGCGCGGCACGATTACCCAGCGCACCGACGACGCTCATGTATTGGTTGAGGGCATCAACATGGTGAAAAAACACACCAAGCCCAACCCACTCAAAGGCACGACCGGCGGCATTGTCCAAAAAAGTATGCCGATTCACCAGTCCAATATCGCGATTTTTAACGCGGTATCCGGTAAGGCTGACCGGGTCGGCATCAAGTTGTTGGCTGACGGCAAAAAAATTCGCGTCTTCAAGTCAAGCGGCGACGAGATCAAGGCAGTATAAACATGGCTAAAACCACAACCCAACAAGTTGCCACGCAGGCACGCCTGCAGACGCAGTTTCGCGAAAAAATCGCCCCCGCACTGATCGAGAAATTTGGCTACAAGTCGCCGATGCAAGTTCCCCGCATTACCAAAATCACGCTCAACATGGGCGTGAGCGAGGCGGTTGCCGACAAGAAGGTCATGGACAGCGCGGTTGGCGATATGACCAAAATCGCCGGCCAAAAGCCAGTGGTGACCAAGGCCAAAAAGGCTATTGCTGGTTTCAAAATCCGCGAAGATTTGCCGATTGGTTGCATGGTCACCTTGCGTGGCGTCAAGATGTATGAGTTTCTCGATCGTTTTGTAACCGTGGCCCTGCCCCGTGTTCGCGACTTCCGTGGTATTTCAGGTCGCGCCTTTGATGGCCGTGGCAACTACAACATCGGCGTGAAAGAGCAGATCATTTTTCCTGAAATTGAATACGACAAGGTTGATGCCTTGCGCGGACTCAACATCAGCATCACCACAACGGCCAAGACCGACGACGAGTGCAAAGCTCTTCTGACGGCTTTCCGTTTCCCGTTCAAAAACTGAGGCTCTCGCATGTCAAAACAAGCATTGCTGCAACGCGAAATCAAGCGTGACAAATTGGTCGCTAAATTTGCCAAGAAACACGCAGAACTCAAAAAGACTTCTAACGACTTCAAGCGTACCGATGACGAGCGCGCTGCTGCTCGTCTCGAATTACAAAAGTTGCCACGCAACGCCAACCCGACTCGTCAGCGTAACCGCTGCGCGATCACGGGTCGTCCACGTGGTACGTTCCGTCAATTCGGCTTGGCTCGCGCCAAGATTCGCGAGTTGGCATTTGCTGGTGATATCCCTGGTATCACCAAGGCAAGCTGGTAAGCATAGGAGAACCGCAAAATGAGTATGAGTGATCCTATTGCCGACATGCTGACACGCATTCGGAACGCACAAATGGTTGAAAAAGCCGTTGTTCAAGTGCCGTCTTCTAAAGTCAAGGTTGCCATCGCGCAGGTCTTGAAAGATGAGGGCTACATTGATGGTTTTTCCGTCAAGCTAGACGATGGCAAGTCCCAGCTGGAAATCGCCCTTAAGTATTACGCAGGCAAGCCCGTGATTGAGCGCATCGAGCGTGTCAGTCGCCCCGGCCTTCGCGTGTACAAAGGCCATGGTGCTATTCCGCAAGTCATGAATGGCTTGGGCGTGGCAATTGTCACGACCCCGCAAGGCGTGATGACCGATCGTAAAGCGCGCGCTACCGGTATCGGTGGTGAAGTGCTTTGCTACGTAGCTTAACCGTGGCATTGAGGAGTAACTGATATGTCCCGTGTAGGAAAAATGCCAGTGTCTGTACCAAATGGTGTGGATGTGGCTATTAAACAAGACCAGATCAATGTCAAGGGCGCTTTGGGCGCGTTGGCTCTGGCTCAAAATGCGCTCGTCAACATCACGCAAGATGCTGACAAGCTAAGTTTTGCGCCAGCAAATGATTCGCGGCAAGCCAATGCCATGTCGGGCACCATGCGTCAGCTGGTAAACAATATGGTCGTCGGTGTGACCAAGGGCTTTGAGAAAAAACTTAACCTAGTCGGCGTGGGTTATAAAGCTGCTGCCGCAGGCGCCAAACTGAACTTGACCGTCGGTTATTCGCACCCCGTCGACTTCGTGATGCCAGCAGGTATCACGGTTGCCACGCCAACGCCGACCGAAATCGTGATCAAAGGATCTGACCGCCAACGTGTTGGTCAAATCGCTGCTGAAGTTCGTGCTGTTCGTCCTCCTGAGCCTTACAAGGGCAAGGGCATTCGCTATGCGGATGAGAAGATCACGATCAAAGAAACCAAGAAGAAATAAGGAGCTGCACCATGTTGACCAAAAAAGAGCAGCGCCTGCGTCGTTCACGCCAAACCCGGATCCGCATTGCCACGCAAGGTGTTGCCCGCTTGACGGTAAACCGTACCAACTTACATATTTACGCCAGCGTTATTTCTGGCGACGGCACCAAAGTCTTGGCGGCTGCATCGACTGCTGAAGTCGAAGTTCGCAAGGAAATAGGCGCTGCCGGTAAGGGCGGCAACGTCGCTGCTGCACAAGCCATTGGTAAGCGGATTGCTGAAAAAGCAAAAGCTGCTGGCGTAGACAAAGTTGCGTTTGACCGTGCTGGTTTTGCGTACCATGGCCGCGTCAAAGCGCTGGCTGATGCGGCCCGCGAAGCTGGCCTGCAGTTTTAAGAAGATTGGAATAGACGTATGGCCAAGTTTCAAGCTAAATCAGCAAACGATGCTCCAGACGATGGTCTGAAGGAAAAGATGATTGCGGTCAACCGCGTGACCAAAGTGGTGAAGGGTGGCCGTATTCTCGGTTTCGCCGCACTCACAGTGGTTGGTGACGGTGATGGACGTGTTGGCATGGGCAAGGGTAAGTCAAAAGAAGTGCCAGCAGCCGTGCAAAAAGCCATGGAAGAAGCGCGTCGCAATTTGAACAAAGTGTCATTGAAAAATGGCACGATTCATCACAAAGTCTCAGGTCATTGGGGTGCAGCTAACGTCATGATGATGCCAGCTGCCAAAGGTACTGGCATTATTGCCGGTGGACCTATGCGGGCTGTCTTTGAAGTCATGGGTATTACCGATATCGTGGCAAAAAGCCATGGTTCGAGCAACCCGTACAACATGGTACGCGCAACCCTAGACGCGCTAAATAAATCAACGACGGCTTCGGATATTGCGGCCAAACGCGGCAAATCAGTCGAAGAAATTTTCGGCTAATCAGCCGTTGAGGATAACCACATGACGACAGAAAATAAATTGAAAGTTCAGCTGATTCGCAGCCCGATTGGTACCAAAGAATCCCACCGTGCAACTGTACGTGGTTTGGGTTTGCGCGGTGTCAACAGCGTCAGTGAGTTAGAGGACACACCCGCAGTGCGCGGCATGATTAACAAGATCGCGTACTTGGTCAAGATTGTCTGAGCCGAAGCTCAATAGGAATTCAAAATGGAATTGAACGGAATCAAGCCTGGAGAAGGCGCCAAACATTACAAACGCCGTGTCGGTCGTGGTATCGGTTCGGGTATCGGCAAAACAGCTGGTCGTGGTCATAAGGGTCAAAAGTCTCGCGCCGGTGGTTACCACAAGGTCGGCTTTGAAGGCGGTCAAATGCCTATGCACCGCCGCTTGCCAAAGCGCGGCTTTAAGTCGCATTTGCTTAAGTTCAACGCTGAAGTCACTTTGACGGCACTGGAAGTGCTCGGCTTGCCCGAAGTTGATTTGCTGGCTCTAAAAACAGCTGGATTGGTTGGCCAGTTAGCGAAAAACGTCAAAGTCATTAGAACGGGCACATTGACCATAGCGGTCAAGCTAAACGGTATCGCTGCGACAGCGGCTGCTAAGACAGTGATTGAAGCGGCTGGCGGCACTGTTTCTGCTCCTGTCTAAATTCATAAAGCACAAACGGATTAACCAGTGGCAAGTAACGCGGCTCAAATTGCTAAAACCGGCAAGTTCGGTGACTTGCGAAATCGCCTGATTTTTTTGCTATTGGCATTGGTGGTGTACCGTATTGGTGCGCATATCCCTGTGCCAGGCATTGATCCGGGGCAATTGAAAGAGCTGTTCAAAGGCCAGTCTGGTGGGATATTGAATTTATTCAATATGTTTTCAGGCGGTGCGTTGTCGCGTTTTACGGTGTTTGCACTGGGCATCATGCCCTACATTTCTGCTTCCATCATCATGCAACTGTTGACGTATGTCTTGCCGACATTTGAGCAACTGAAAAAAGAAGGTGAAAGCGGCAGGCGCAAGATCACGCAGTACACGCGCTACGCCACTTTGGGTCTGGCCTTGTTTCAGTCTATTGGTATTGCTGTAGCACTTGAGAGCTCACCCGGTTTGGTTTTGGTGCCTGGTTTCGGTTTCCGAATGACGGCTGTGGTCAGCTTGACAGCGGGCACGATGTTCTTGATGTGGTTGGGCGAGCAGATTACTGAGCGTGGCCTTGGTAATGGTATTTCTATTTTGATTTTTGCCGGTATTGCTGCTGGTTTGCCAAGCGCAGTGGGTGGTTTGCTGGAGTTGATTCGCACCGGTGCCATGAGTATTTTGATCGCCATCGCCATTATTGCGGTGGTGGTTGCGGTGACTTACTTCGTGGTCTTTGTTGAGCGTGGCCAGCGCAAAATTTTAGTGAACTATGCACGTCGGCAAGTTGGTAACAAGGTTTACGGAGGACAGTCATCTCACTTGCCTTTGAAGTTGAATATGGCGGGTGTTATTCCCCCGATTTTTGCTTCATCCATCATTTTGTTGCCGGCAACGGTGGTTGGCTGGTTCAGTACGGGTGAAAGTATGCGTTGGCTGAAAGATATCGCTGGTACGCTAACCCCAGGTCAGCCTATTTATGTTTTGTTGTACGCCAGCGCAATAGTGTTCTTCTGTTTTTTCTACACAGCACTGGTATTTAACAGCCGTGAGACAGCTGACAATTTGAAAAAGAGCGGTGCGTTTATTCCTGGCATTCGTCCAGGCGATCAAACTGCCAGGTACATCGATAAGATTTTGGTGCGTTTGACATTGGCTGGTGCGATTTACATCACTTTTGTATGTTTATTGCCTGAGTTTTTGATTTTGAAGTACAACGTTCCCTTTTACTTTGGCGGAACCTCGCTGATGATTATTGTGGTCGTGACCATGGATTTTATGGCACAAGTTCAAAATTACATGATGTCCCAGCAGTACGAGTCGTTGCTTAAAAAAGCCAACTTCAAGACTACGCTGGGCAGCTAAGCGATTTTAAGTTTTAGGATTAAGTTAAGGAGAATGGAAATGAAAGTTTCAGCTTCGGTTAAGAAAATTTGCCGCAACTGCAAAGTTATTCGTCGCAAGGGTGTTGTCCGCGTGATTTGCACCGATCCACGTCACAAACAGCGTCAAGGCTGATTTTAAGAGTTTTAGAGGACCAATATGGCTCGTATCGCTGGTATTAATATTCCGCCGCAGCAACATGCTGAGATCGGCCTGACTGCTATTTTTGGTATTGGCCGTACACGCGCGCGCAAAATTTGCGTAGCGTGTGAAATTGCCTATTCCAAAAAAGTTAAAGACCTGACAGACGGTGATCTGGAAAAAATTCGTGATCAGATCGCTCTGTTCACCATTGAAGGTGATTTGCGTCGTGAAACTACGATGAACATCAAGCGTTTGATGGACATCGGTTGCTACCGTGGTTTTCGTCATCGCCGGGGCTTGCCTATGCGTGGCCAGCGCACGCGTACCAATGCTCGTACCCGCAAGGGTCCGCGCAAAGCTGCAGCGTCCCTGAAGAAATAAGTAAGAGATAGGTAAATAACATAATGGCAAAAGCACAAAATAACGCGGCTGCACAGCGCGTTCGCAAGAAAGTTCGCAAGAACGTTGCCGATGGCATTGCACACGTGCATGCATCGTTTAACAACACCATCATCATGATCACTGATCGTCAGGGTAATGCCCTGTCATGGGCGTCGTCTGGTGGTCAAGGCTTCAAAGGCTCGCGTAAATCAACTCCTTTTGCCGCCCAGGTGGCATCAGAGGTGGCTGGTCGTGCGGCCATTGAGCAGGGCATCAAGAACCTTGATGTTGAGATCAAAGGTCCAGGCCCTGGACGTGAATCGTCGGTTCGTGCACTCGGCGCACTGGGCATTCGTATCAACTCCATCGCTGACGTGACACCGGTCCCGCACAACGGTTGCCGTCCACAAAAGCGCCGCCGCATTTAACCTCGTTGTTTTGCACCGCACCGCTTGAACAGGGCATTGCGGTGCTAAAACGTTTTATCAAAGCCCACCGCCGTTAAGCCGAAACTTCAAAGTTCAAGCCGAAGGCTCCTGCAGCAATGCAGCAGATGATCAAAGGATTTACAAGTGGCACGTTACCTAGGCCCCAAGGCCAAATTGTCCCGCCGTGAAGGTACGGACTTATTCTTAAAAAGCGCCCGACGCGCTATCGCTGACAAGGCCAAGTTTGACTCCAAACCGGGTCAACACGGACGTACTTCTGGCACCCGCACTTCAGACTTTGGTCTTCAATTGCGTGAAAAGCAGAAGGTCAAGCGGATGTATGGCGTGTTGGAAAAGCAGTTTCGCCGTTACTTTGAAGAGGCTGATCGCCGCAAAGGTAATACGGGCGCCAACTTACTATTTATTTTAGAGTCGCGTCTTGACAATGTGGTCTACCGTATGGGTTTTGGTTCGACCCGAGCCGAAGCGCGTCAGTTGGTGTCGCACAAGGCTATTGTGGTCAATGGTGGTTCAGTGAACATTCCGTCATACATGGTCAAAGCTGGTGACGTGATTGCTGTGCGCGACAAGTCTAAAAAGCAGACCCGCGTGGCTGAAGCCCTGCAACTTGCAACGCAAGTTGGCATGCCTTCATGGGTGGATGTGAGCATCGACAAAGGCGAAGGAACCTTTAAGAAGGTTCCTGATCGCGACGAGTTTGCGGCCGACATCAATGAATCGTTGATCGTCGAGTTGTACTCACGCTAATTTCGTTCCTGCGACGTGCATATCACGTCGTCGGCCTTATCGGTGTAACGAACCGAGGGTATTGAGAGGAAGATTGCATGCAGACTAATTTACTGAAACCAAAAACAATCAATGTTGAGCAATTGGGCGTTAACCGCGCCAAAGTGACACTCGAACCGTTTGAGCGCGGCTACGGCCATACACTGGGCAATGCTCTGCGCCGTGTTTTGCTGTCATCGATGGTCGGCCATGCGGCTACCGAAGTGACCATTGCTGGTGTGCTGCACGAGTACTCGTCCATTGACGGCGTGCAAGAAGATGTGGTTAACATTTTATTGAACCTCAAAGGCGTTGTGTTTAAACTTCATAACCGTGATGAAGTGACATTGAGTTTGCGCAAAGATGGCACTGGCCCTGTGACGGCTGCTGACATTCAAACGCCACATGACGTTGAAATCATCAACCCAGAGCACGTGATTGTGAATTTGTCACACGGCGGCAAAATCGACATGCAGATCAAGGTTGAAAATGGCCGTGGCTATGTGCCAGGCAACATTCGTCGCTATGGTGATGAGTCTACCAAGTCGATTGGCCGGATTGTTTTGGATGCTTCTTTTTCACCCGTTAAACGTGTCAGTTATACGGTTGAAAGCGCTCGCGTTGAGCAGCGTACTGACCTGGATAAGCTGGTTCTTGAAATTGAAACCAACGGTGCAGTGACAGCAGAGGACGCGGTTCGTGCATCGGCCAAAATATTGGTTGAGCAATTGGCCGTGTTTGCGCAGCTTGAAGGCAATGAGTTGCCTGATTTCAACGCACCTGTTCAGCGTAGCTCGCAGCAGTTTGACCCTATATTATTGCGCCCAGTCGATGAGCTTGAGTTGACCGTCCGTTCTGCCAATTGCCTGAAAGCTGAAAACATTTTTTATATCGGAGATTTGATTCAGCGCACTGAAAATGAGCTGCTCAAAACGCCGAATTTAGGCCGTAAATCGCTTAATGAAATTAAAGAGGTGCTTGCTTCACGCGGTCTGACTTTGGGGATGCGCCTTGAAAGCTGGCCGCCTGCTGGTTTGGACAAACACTAAAACAAATGTCATTTTTTAAAAGAATGACAAAAAATCACCAAAAGGGCAGTACCTGACACGGCTGTCTAAAATTAAAGAGTAATTTAAAAGGAAACTCATCATGCGTCACGGACACGGACTACGTAAACTCAACCGCACCAGTGAGCACCGCCTCGCTATGTTGCGCAACATGATGAATTCGCTGTTGCAGCACGAAGCCATCAAAACCACTTTGCCAAAAGCCAAGGAATTGCGCCGTGTGGTTGAGCCCATGATCACGTTGGCCAAAGAGCCAACGCTGGCCAATAAGCGTTTGGCGTTTGACCGCCTGCGCGATCGCGATATGGTTGTGAAGTTGTTTGCTGTCCTTGGACCACGTTACAAGGCTCGCCCTGGTGGTTACACCCGTATTTTGAAAATGGGTTTCCGGGTGGGTGACAACGCCCCAATGGCGTTGGTTGAACTGGTCGATCGTCCTGATGTAGAAGCCACTACTGTTGAAGCGGTGAAAGCCGAATAGGCTATAATATAAATATACCGCGCGGTGGAGCAGCCTGGTAGCTCGTTGGGCTCATAACCCAAAGGTCGTAAGTTCAAATCTTGCCCGCGCAACCAAAATAATGGTAAGTTACAAAACTCATCATCCAGTCAAAACGCCTACCTTGTGTAGGCGTTTTGCATGGTGGCTCCATCGCTAAATATTGCATCGAGAAGAACGCTCAAATTCATGGCCTCCGAGCCGCAATATACTTTGACGACTATGGCAATTGCATTTCCTTTTTCAGCGATCGTGGGTCAAGACGAAATGAAGCTCGCGATTTTGATCGCAGCTGTTGACCCAGCCATTGGCGGCATCTTGGTTTTCGGTGACCGTGGCACGGGTAAGTCAACGGCGGTACGGGCTTTGGCAGCATTGTTGCCGAAAATGCGTGCCGTTGTGGGGTGCCCCTACAACAGCGACCCTGCCAATCCTTACCTGGCTGATGGTGAACATAGCTCGAAAACTCCTGTTAAAAGTCACTTGATGACGGTCCCAGTTGTCGATTTACCGCTGGGAGCCACAGAAGATCGTGTGGTCGGTGCTTTGGATCTAGAACGCGCCCTGTCTCAAGGTGTGAAGGCCTTCGAGCCTGGCCTGTTGGCACGTGCCAATCGCGGTTTTTTGTACATTGACGAAGTTAATTTGCTAGAAGACCATTTGGTCGATTTGCTAATTGACGTGGCAGCATCGGGTGAAAACGTTGTTGAGCGCGAAGGCCTAAGCCTTCGCCATCCAGCGCGCTTTGTTTTAGTCGGCAGCGGCAACCCCGAAGAGGGTGAATTGCGCCCGCAATTGCTAGACCGCTTTGGTTTGTCAGTTGAAGTCAAAACACCGACTGACTTGGCGGGTCGTGTTGAGGTTGTCAAACGCCGCGATGCGTTTGAGCAAGACCCTTCAGCCTTCACCGGGCAATGGAAAAAAGAAGACGAAAAAACCCGTAAGCGCATCGTTGCAGGTCGCGCCCGCCTGGACGCCGTGAAGATCAGCGATAGCTCCCGCGAACGCGCCGCCCAACTGTGCATGGCCTTGGGTACAGATGGCCTGCGCGGTGACTTGACGCTGATTCGCGCCGCACGCGCCTACGCAGCGCTGCAAGGCGATGCCGCCGTCACAGATGTGCACTTCAAGCGCATCGCTGCCCCTGCATTGCGCCACCGCTTGCGGCGTAACCCTCTGGATGACTCGGGCTCGACCGTTCGGGTGGATCGGGCTGTCGCTGAGCTGATGGGCGAATAATGAGCGGACTGGTCGCAGCTTTGTTTGCTGTTGACCCGTGTGGCCTGGGCGGCGTTGCATTGCGCGCATCGGCCGGCCCACCGCGAGACGAATGGCTGGCGCTGCTTAAAAAGTTACTTCCTGCCGACACGCCACTGCGGCGCATCCCCCTGAACATCAATGACGCGGCTTTGCTGGGAGGGTTGGACTTGGGGGCGACGCTAAACGCGGGTCGCCCGATCGCCCAGCAGGGCGTGCTGGCCCATGCCGATGGTGGGGTGGTGGTGCTGGCCATGGCCGAGCGTATGCTGCTGGCTACCGCAGCACGTCTGGCCGCTGTACTTGACATGCATGAAGTTTCAATTGAGCGTGACGGGTTGGCGCTCAAGCTGCCTGCGCGGCTGGGCGTCGTGGCGCTGGATGAAGGCATGGACGACGACGAGCAAGTGCCCACAGCACTGCTGGATCGGCTGGCATTTTTGGTACGGATCAAACAAACTGAGCCGGACGATGAAGGCGCAGACTGGCAGGCAAAAGACATTGCCTTCGCCCGAGAGATGTTGCCGCGTATCCGTGTGTCTGACGACATGGTGCAAGCCCTGTGCGCCGCAGCTTTGGCGCTAGGCGTGTACTCACTGCGGGCATCTATTTTTGCCGTCAAGGCTGCGCGCTGCGCAGCGGCACTCGATGGCCTGCTTGAAGTAACTGAAGCCCATACCGCGCTGGCAGCTCGCCTGGTGCTTGCGCCGCGTGCCACCCAATTGCCGTCCGCCCAAGCTGACAGTGAGGAACAGTTGCAAGAACCGGGTGACCAACAAGACGACGCGCAAGACGAAAAGCAAGACGAAAAGCAGGACGAAAAGCAAGATCAAAAGCAAGATCAGCCCGACCCATCGCCAGAACAGTTGGCCCCTGACGAGGTGCAAGATATCAGCACCAGCGATGCGCTGGCTGAGACCGTGCTTGAAGCCGCACAAGCCGCCATACCGCCGGGTTTACTTGCCGCCTTAAGAATCGGCCAAGCAGCCAAGGCCCGCGCTCAGGCTGCAGGCCGCTCTGGCGCTGCGCAAAAAAGCCAGACGCGCGGCAGGCCTATGGGCGCACGGCGTGGCGAGCCACGTGCAGGCGCACGTCTGAACGTGATTGAAACCCTGCGCGCTGCGGCCCCCTGGCAAAAGATGCGCGAGCGTCAAAACCCCACGCCAGAAGGCCACAAGCGCCAACGCATCCACGTCAGGCGTGAAGACTTCCACGTCACCCGCTTCAAGCAGACCAGCCAAACCACCACCCTGTTTGTGGTCGATGCATCGGGCTCATCAGCACTGAATCGGTTGGCTGAAGCCAAGGGCGCGGTTGAACTGTTGCTGGCTGATTGCTATGTGCGGCGCGACCGCGTGGCAGTCTTGGCCTTTCGCGGTAAAACAGCCGAGCTACTGCTGCCACCCACGCGCTCGCTGGCGCGGGCAAAGCGCGCATTGGCTGGCTTGCCTGGCGGTGGTGGTACGCCGTTGGCCACGGCGCTTGATTCGGCGCGTACGTTGGCTGAGCAGATCAGCCGCCGGGGTGAGACCCCCGTCGTTGTGCTGCTGACGGACGGTCGCGGTAACATCGCCCGTGATGGTTCTTCTGGCCGAGCCAAGGCCAGTGACGATGCCGCCCTGGCAGCGCGCCAAATCAAGCTTGCTGGTTTGACGTCAATATTGCTAGACACCTCGCCCCAGCCGCAAACTGCCGCGCAATCCTTGGCGCTTGACATGGGCGCAACCTACGTCCCTCTGCCTTATGCGGGCGCGCAAATGATGTCCCACATAGTGCAACTTGCCAGCGCAGCAAGCAGGTAAACCGATGAGCCAACGCCTAAAATGGGAAAGCGATGGCATCAACTGGCCACACCGCGCACACAGCAGCTTTTTTCAGGCGGCAGATTTGCACTGGCATATTCAGCGGTTTGATTCACTGACTTCTCATGCACCTACTGCTTTGCTGATTCACGGTACGGGCGCTTCCACCCATTCTTGGCGCGGCCTGATTCCTTTGCTCAGGCAAGACTTCAATCTGCTGGCAATCGACCTACCCGGCCACGCCTTCACTGGCATGCCGCCAGGCGGCAGCAGTGCCCAACAGTTGTCATTACCCGGCATGGCCAATGCGCTGGGCGAATTGTTAGAAAAGTTAAAGCTCAGTCCGGCGCTGATCATCGGCCATTCAGCTGGTGCAGCCATCGGTGTGCGGATGTGCTTGAACGGCTTGATCGCCCCCCAACTGTTGGTGAGCATCAACGGCGCATTGCTCCCACTGGGTGGGTTGGCCGGTCAAGTATTTGCACCCGTGGCCAAGCTGATGTCTGCGCTGCCTTTTGTGCCCAAGTTCTTTTCCTGGCAAGCTACCAGCCCGGCAGTGTTGCAAAAACTTATCGACAGTACAGGCTCCAAGCTAGATGTTGAGGGTATGGCGCTGTATGGCCAACTGGTCAGCAACCCCGGCCATGCAGCCGGTGCGTTGGGGATGATGGCCAACTGGGATTTGCCACAACTAGAAGCAGACATGCCGCGCTTGGCAACACCGCTCAGTTTGATCGTTGGCAGCAATGACCAAACCGTTCCTCCTAGGCAAGCCGCACGGTTGCGTGCACTGTGGCCAGTGGCAGCAGGCTATCCGCAACCGCAGCTATATTCGCTGGAAGGCTTGGGTCATTTGGCACACGAGGAGCGCCCAGATTTGGTGGCTGATATCGTTTTGGCGCAGTTCAAGCAGGTTCGATGATCCAGACAATCCGCTATTGTTAAGGGGCATTTTTTTTGCACCATTAATTGATTAAACCTAGAAAAAGCAGTTGACCGCACTCAGCCCTTTCGCAGACCGCATGAACTTTCAGCTTTTGAGCGTAGCTGGCGATCACCCTGGATGACAACGCTATGCACCCGATGGCGCCCCGCCCGATCCGCCCAGCCGCGTTGTGCCGCCTAGCAGGCAAAAGCCCGCGTCGTTGCCCCGCCTTGCTGAACGCGCCGAGCACGGCACACTCGGGAGCATCCAACTGCTTTTTCCAGGCTAAAAGACCTGTATTCATCATGAGAAATAGTTTATTTGTCGTATTTTTATTTGTCAGCTTGGCCGTGCAGGCTGAGGTGCCATTTTTTGCAGAACCCTCAGCTGCCGGCCGTGTCGTCAGCTTTAGCTGTAAGGCCTTCTATCTGCCAGCCCGCAGTATTTGGAAACGGCTTGTTGATTTTGAGTTTGATACAAAAGGCGTACGGACGATTCGAATTGACGGCGTGGCGGTTTACACTTTTACCATCGACGGCAGTTCAATAATGACGGCAGTTGACGGCGAAAGGATTCAAATTGATGCAGCACAGATGACCTGGAGCAGCGACTTGAGAGGAATTGTTAGCTCGCAGGGGTATTGCGAGTGATGGGTTACTGGCAGTCGCTGTGCAAAGATTGACCTAGCACGATGACGTAACAATTCCCGTTCGGGTTGAGGTTGTCAAAACCGTTCGACAATCTCATGGCGAATGATTCATAGTGCATAACGGCCAGATCAACAGGCTCGATAGCTACAACCTTAATATGGGTGCAAAATAAAATATGCTCACTCGAATTCTATACATCAGCGCCGCTGTTGGCCCTATCACCACAGCCGTCACGGGCACCATCTTGCGCACCGCCCAAGCGCACAACGCGGCAAACGGCATCACCGGCGTGCTATGCCAAGGGCAGGGCGTGTATCTGCAAGTGCTAGAGGGCGAGCGCAGCCAGGTTGACGCCCTGTACACCCGCATTGCACAAGACAGACGGCATCAAAATCTGGTGCTGCGCCAACAAGAAGACATCGACCGTCGCCGCTACGGAAAGTGGGCGATGGCACACATCGACCTGGCGCATGCAGACGTTGCAGACCGCCAGCAGCCCTTGTTCGACCCCTACACCGCAACGCCCCAACAGGTGATGGCAAAAATGGATGAGTTGATTGCGTCAGGCAAGGTAATCAATGCGCCTGTGGTTTGAGGCGGGGGTAGGTAAGGCTGACAGGCTTCAAAGGACTTATGTTTGCTATTACCCTAGAAAAAGCAGTTGGCCGCTTGTAAGCTTCTCAAGGACAGCATGTATACCCAGTTTTCAGCTTCGATGGCCTTCAACTCTTGGGTGACAGCGCTATGCACCCGATTGCACCGCGCCCGTCACGCCCAGCCGGGTTGTTCCGCCTAGCGGGCAGCAGCCCGCGTCGTTGTCTCGCCTTGCTCGACGCGCCTCTCGCGGCACATTCAGGTGCTTCCAACTGCTTTTTCTAGGATTACTTTGGGATCTGCTTGTGCCTTGATTAATTGAGGTTGAGCCGTATTTTGAGGTTGCAAGCGATACGTTTTAGTATCAAATCGCTCAAAAAAGGGAAAAATAGCCCAAAACACAGTCAACATTGCTTTAGGCGCGCTGTTTATCCATTATTTGTGCTGCAAGCATTGTAAATACGGGTGCTAACAGCTATAAATTAAATAGCAATTGCAGTGCATATTCAGCTGAATTGTTCACGCGCCAGTTGTCGCGGGGCGACTGACGAGGCTTTTATGCCACTGCTGGATATGGTTTGCTGAAAGATCTTTTCCATCTCCGGGGCGGCCTGCAGCAGGGGGCGTTCAGCCAGCTGGGTGTGCAATGCGGCGCGTAGCCAATGCAGCACGCGAACCCAGCCGGGCACCCAAATGCGGCGGGCGCGGCGCTCTATACCTTGCACGATCATGTCGGCTGCTTGGCTTGCCGGGATGGCGCGGCGCATGGCGGCTGGCATGGCGCTTTTCAACCTTACAAACGCTGGATGCATGTCGCCCTCAGTGACCATCGGGGTTTGCACCCATGACGCGTAAATGGTGCCAACGCCAACGCTGTGCGCGGCCAGCTCAATGCGCCAGCTGTTGCACATCGCCTCAACCGCCGCTTTGGACGCGGCATAGCTTGACACCGCCGGCGCATGCGCAAAGCTGGAAACCGAGGCGCTGGCCAGCACATAGCCACGCTGGGCGATGACGGCAGGCAGCGCCGCGCGAACGATGTTAAGTGTGCCAAAGACGTTGACTTCAACACAACGTTTGAACGCATCTACATCAGTCAGCAGCAACGGCCCGAAAGACGCGATACCGGCATTCGCCCAAACCACGTCGATGCGGCCATAAGCGGCCAGTATGTGCGCCACGACGGCTTCGCAGGCTGCGAAGTCGGTGACGTCGAGCTCAAACGACTGAACGTCTAAATCTGAAGCGGTAGTTTTTAATTGCCTTGCATCGCAGTCGATCAATACAGGCAGGGCACCTTTGGCTTTGAGTGCCTTGGCAGTTGCTGCACCGATACCTGATGCGCCGCCCGTGATGATGATCACCAAGTTGTGAAAGTGGGTCAATTTGAGGGCCAATCAGACTCCCTTGACGATCATCAAATACACAATCGGTAGCGGCACGATTGTCGCAATCGCACCGCTGATTTGCCAGATACGCGAGAGATTTAAATACTGCTGCGTGATGGCTTGGTGGCGTTTGAGCAAGACCCGCTGGCGCAGCTGGATAGGTACCAGCACCAGTAACCAAATCAGCCCCGACAAACCGAACAGCATGTATGACCAGGTGATCCAGGCCTGTGATGCAGCAGGTGCGCCGTCATATCGATGCGCCATCTGCGAGCCGGTGTAGACCACCAGCAGTGCGCCAGTTAATGTAAACATCAAGTCAGTGATGAGCACCAAGCGATTGCTGAAAGAGATGACTTCAAAATTACGTGTGCGTTCAGCCAGAAAAGCCCAGGTACCACTGACCACCACATTGCCTAAAAACAGGCATGCAGCAAGAACATGTAAAACTTTAACGGTGTCGTTGGCAACGACCATCATGCGCTCCGAGACCAGCGCGGCATGCGCCAAGGCAACATCATTTGTACCGCGCGGCTTTTTAGGCGCTGGGGTTCTAGCGTTTCGTGTATGGCTGTGACTTGCTCGCCCAGCAGATGGGTATGTAGCAAGCTGCGAGCATAAAACGGCGTGTCTTCTAGTGTGTCAATCACTTGTGTCGTACCAGCCTCTGCCCGAATGCCTCGGTCAACGCGCCACAGCGTTTTGGGTAGGACGTCACGTTTGGGTTCTGGCTCAAACGATTCCCAGCTTCCATTGGGTTTAAAACGCTCTGCCAGCAAAGTCCGTGTGCCGCTGATTTGTGTCACGTCGTAAATGACTACGGTACTGCTGTCTGCCATGCAGGCACGCGTCCAGTCCCAAGTTTTAAAGGGTACGGTCACGGGTTCGTCGCCTTCATTGCTGTCAAGGTAGGCGTTACCTTGCCAGCGCAAACCGGGTTTGGCAAAGTCAACGTCTATCCGGGCGCATGGCGCAATGGGGCCCCAGCGGTGCTTGCCTTGATCGTCAAGCGCGTTTGAATAATTGCACAACGCGTCTGGATACACACGTACCGTACCACGCACACGCTGCGGGATGGGCACGCTGATTTCGTTCAAGTCAATTTGCAAATGATCACCCATCCATTGCAGCTGGCTAGGGCCAACGCGAAAATGTTCAGCATCGCGCTGCACACTGCGCTGTCCACGCTCTGTCATGGTCCAGCGGCGGCCGCCCGGGCCGTATAGCGCGACGTTGATGGCGCAATGGTCTTCTGCTTGTGCAGCTGCACCGTGTCGCGCAAAGCTGGCGGCGTAGTAAGGTGAAAAAACGCTACCGACAAAGGCAATAATACTCAGGGCGTGCTGGCCGTCGTCGCTGATGGCATCGACATACCACCAGAGATACGCACCCGGCCCAACGGCTTGGTTGAAGTGAGGTGTGCCATCACTGTTGCGGCCGCCAGTTGGCCCGACAGCGCCGCCATCGGCACCCCTGGACCCGGGTGCGCGCTGCCCCCGGCCAGGTACAAACCCTTCAGATTGCTGGCTGAGCGCGGCCTTTGAAAAGGTGCCATCCAGCCGTGCGATGCTGGGCCGTACAGCGCCCCGCCTGTGCCCGGAAACAGCTGGTTGAAGTCCTCCGGCGTGGTGACTATCGACTGCGCTGTTGCTGAATTCAAGTCCAGCGTCAGTCCACATTGGTCCAGCAGTTTGAGGCTTTGCTCCTGGCATGATTGAATCTCCGACTGAGTTAAATTTTTTCCAGTGAGTTGGTCACCAACCGCAGGTGCATTGACGAGACAAAGCAGGCGTTCGTTGCCGCTTAGAGCCTGCGCTGCGTCAGTGCGGTCTTGCGCACACACGTACACCGTGCCCCGGCTGGGCAGCTTGTGTTGCTTAAAAATCTCATCAAACTCAAGTTTGTAATCAGCATCAAAAAAAACGTTGTGCCTGACCAGTGGGAAGTCTACTTTTTTGGTGTGGACCGACCATGTGACAGCGGACAGTGAGCGCTTAGGCAACGGCGTATTTTTTGCAGCCTGCTGCACCGCATGACCCAACAAGCCTTGCGCCAAAGCGCTGGCGTCACCGTTAAAGACCACTGCGTCGGCGTGTAATTGCTCCGCGTCTGCCAATTCAACACCATAAGCCTGTCCATCACGCACCAAAATACGCTGGCAATGTGTCGAATAACGCAATGTTGCACCTTGGCGCTGGGCTTGCTGTGCGATGGCAACTGCCAGCGCATGCATACCGCCATCAATTGTCCACACGCCGCCCAGCTCGACATGTGCAACGAGCATCAGCGTGGCTGGTGCCGCCCACGGCGAAGCTCCGCAGTAGGTGGCATATCGGCCAAATAACTGGCGCAGGCGCGGGTCATGAAAGTAATCTCCTAACGATTGCCAAAGCGATGCAAATGGACCCAGACTTGCCAACGCTGCCAAGCCGCTGCTACCCAAGTCTGCGCCCATACCCATCAGCGAGGGTCGTGACGATCGGATGTAAGGGCCTTCTAGGTGCGTATAAATGTCTTTGGCTTTTTGGCAGAAAGCCGTGAACCGTTTGGCCTCGTCAGGCGAGCTGAATTGCGCAATTGCGTCGGCTGAGCGCGTCACATCGGTGTACAAGTCCAAACGCTGGTCTGTAGTGCACCATGCGTGGCGGCACAAAATGTCTAGTGGCTCTAACGTGACAAGATCGGCCAAGTTGCAGCCAACTTGGGCAAAAATTTGCTCAAACACCCACCGCATGGTGAACACCGTGGGGCCTGAGTCTACCAGTGCACCGCCAACCTTGATTTGGCGCATTTTGCCACCGGGTGTGCTGGCTGACTCCACCAGCGTAACGCGCACACCTTGGTGCGCCAGCAGCAGGGCACTGACCAGGCCGCCCACGCCTGCACCTACCACGATGACATGCTTGTCCCGAAGCAAAGCGCGCTCAGCCATACAGCCGTCCACGCCAACTACCGGCCAAACTGCAAGGTACGAAACGTACGAACATCGATTCTGAAAAAAAATCGCCTGCTTGTGCGGCGCGTATGGCCGCCAGGTGTGCACCTGTGCGTGCGTAGGCGTCCATTGCTGCTGTGCTGTCCCATAAGCTGAAGGTGGCCTGCCTGAAAAACGGTGCTTCGCCGACACCTGTGGCTAGCAGGCAGCCGCTGGCAGCATTGAGCGATAGCTCACTGGCAGGCTGCATGCGCCAAAAGCGCAGAGCGCTCACAGGGCGTATGGAGGCACGCGTCAACGTGGCGATTGGGCCAGTTTCTGGCACGCTTGCAGTCACATCAATCGACTGGCCAGACCATGTGCCTTTGCATGAATAAGCCCGCAATTTAGCGCTGCAAAATTCTCGCGAACGTTGCGCATAGGCTTTGGCCAGGGGTGAGTTTAAAAACTGATCGGCCTCAGCCTCAGTGGCAAATAAACCAAACCACGCCTGGCGTGAGCTGCTGGGTTTGAGCCCAAAGCCGCCGCCGTGGCCGCTGCCCATGACTTTAGACATGACCAAACCCGGCACATTGCGCATGACAAACCGTCCCACCACAAAGCGGGCATAACCCCACAAGCGGTGTTTAGGTGCAATATCCGCCAATAAAAAAACCGCCACCGTACCTACAGGTCTTGTCTGCGGGTTAGCGGTGGCTGGCGGATGCAATGGATCAAAGGGCGGCATACAAAAGTGACTGCCCAAGATTGCACAAATAGCGCAATGCGGGCTTGAGAGACTAGGGCAATCTACTTGGCTGAAATCTGAACCTTACCCGCAACGGGGACAACTTGCGCGGCTACAGTTACAGGAACAGCAGCCGGTGCATCGGGGGCTTTCACAGGTGCTTGCATCCCCGGGTAGTGCTTGGCCATGGCTGCACCATAAAGCGGCTTGTAGGCGCCTTGGTGGCACGTTGCACAATTGGTCTTTGCCACGTCGCCAGTCGGGCCGAGTCGGCTAGCCGGAAAGACGTTGGTGATCGGTACCATGTACTCATTGTTGATTTCACGAGCCATACGGATGCCGTACCAAGCTGTGGCGCGTTGCGGTGTGGCGTTAGCACCCCACTCAGCGAAGGCCTGCGTGTTGTGGCAATAGGTACAGTTCACACCTAGCGCGTTAGCCCAGTGAATCATCGTGCCGTAGGTGTGCTCTGCCTGCTTGGTGGAACTGCGATTGGCCGCACTACCTGTCATGGCCAAGGCCTCTTTACCGTTGACGCGGATGGGTTTGCTATCCAAAAAATAGGGCGTAAATGGGTCATACGGAAGAGACGACAAGCCAACGCTTTTCGAGGCACGGTTTTGTCCAAAGTCATTTCCCAGTGATCCACCGGCAGACTTTTGTGTTGTCGGCTTGAACCAGATTTCCGTTGGTATATTGTTGCCGCGGTGGCAGGTGTAGCAAGTCACGCCAGTTTCTGCCACGTGCGTTTTCCAGCCTGAATTGATCTTTTGCGTCATTTGCAGCATCTTGCGCGCCACTGTTTTGGTGTACACGCTATCGTCTGCAAAGTTACCCGCTACGTGGCAGTAGTTGCAACCCTGCTGCGGCGCTACCCACTCAGTGATGGCATTCATGGTGCGGGCAAATTCACCGACACTAAGGTCGCCCAGGACCTTGACATTTTGGTAAATTGCACCTGCTTTAGGGCCGCCCGGGACTTCCACAATGGCATCAGCAACAGCTGGGGCTTTGTTAAGCGAAGCCTGGGTAGCAAGCGTGCGCGGGTTGTAGACCTGCTCCATCGCGGTACCGCGAAAACCGGTTTGCGACACCGCTATTGGAGGCTTTTCACAGCCGGCCAAAATAAGTGCTGCGGTGCTTGCCAGCAGTAATTTAATTGTGGTGTGCATGATCATGGTTTTACTCCCAGCAAAGCAGGGTCAATAGTTGGCACGTAAACAGCGGGATAGCTTGGTACAACACCGTGCTTGACGGACCACAAGTACCAGTTATCAACCACTGTACCGGTCAGCAAGATGCCGATGCCACCCACCAGCGGGCAGAGCACTGCAAACCACCAAGCCCAGCGGTGAATCGATTCCATCGAGGCGTTGTAGCCCATAGTCCAACGCCAAAAGAGACCGGCACGCTCTGATGCAGTTCCGCGGTCAATGATCTGTTCAATTTCGCGCTCACCACCATAACGGCCTACCGCAAGAATGGTTGCACCGTGCATGGCGAACAGCAAAACTGAGCCATACAAAAATACAATCGAAAGCGCGTGGAATGGGTTGTAAAACAAGTTTCCGTAGCGTAGCGATATGGCAGCCGTCCAGTCAAGGTGTGGGAAGATTCCAAATGGAACCGACTCGCCCCAGCTGCCCATCAGAACAGGACGGAAGAAACCCACTACCAAAAAGAGCCAGATAGCTGCTGCAAAAGCCCAGGCCACATGCGTGCCCAAGCCCAGTTGACGTGCACGCCGGTACATACGTGTCCACCATAAAATAAGCGACAGCGTGAGCAGGAAACCTGCAGTTAACCACCAGCCGCCATCGTTAAGCGGCGGAATACTCAGGCCGTAACTCGGCGGCGGCGGGTCAAGTGCCAACCAAAATAATTGTCTGATCATTTGCAACGGGTTCCAGTCGACTTGCGCCAGCATATTAAAGCCGATGATGTTGAATGACAGCGTGCCGCAAATAATGGATGCCAGCCCTAGCCAGCCCAAATAGACTGACCCAATCTGCGCATTGCCCAAGCGTCCAGCCAGATGCATAAAAAACGGCGGCCCGATACGCTCAGAGTCGCCCTGTGGCAATGGCACACCTAAAGATGCAGGCCCTGTAGGCTGCACGGTAGTAAATAAATTTTGATATTCAGCCATGATCAATGTCCCATGTGTTGTTAGTGACCCCAGATCGGCATGTTCAGCCACCAGCCCCACCATTCAGGCCAGCCCCGCGTCCAGAACGGTCCGCTGATGACAATGCACAATGCAGAAAACCAGACTGCTGCCAATGCCAGGAAAAGACCCAAACGGTGAATGCCTAGCGTGCCAACCGAGTAGCCAATCACATCGCGAAAAAAGGTGTCTTCGTGCTCTGGGGTCTTTACCACTTCGCCCTTGCCGGGATTGGTGGCGGACAACACCAGGGCGCCGTGCAGCGACAAGGCCAGCGTGGTGGTGAAAAACAATGTCGCTGCAACCATGTGAGCCGGGTTGTAATGAAAGTGCAAGTACTGGTAAGCGGTGTTACTGACCCAATCCAGGTGGCTGTAAATACCATAGGGAAATGCATGACCCCATGAACCCATCAGCACGGGCCGGATAACCTGCAGCGTAAAGTATGCAAAGATGGCAAAGCCAAAAGCAATTGGTACATGCAGGCCCATGCCCAGCTTGCGGCAAATTTCAACCTGCCTTAGCGCCCATGATATGAATGCACCTAAGGCGCATACAGTAATGATTTGCCACAACCCCCCCGCCATGACGGGAGCCATGCGCAGCCCGTTTGAAATATCTGGCGGGGCGATGTTGATTTGCCAAGGATTCCAGGTGGGTCCCATGGCGGCTCCCCACATGATCATGGCGGTACCCAGTGCCGCAAAAAATGCGGTTGTGATTCCGAAAAAGCCAACGTAAAACGGACCGACCCAAAAGTCGAACAAGTCACCCCCGATGAGGGTGCCGCCGCGTACGCGATACTTTCTTTCAAAACTCAACATGGCCATGTTGGCTCCTCTGCCCGACACGCTAGTGTGCGTGTTTCGGATTAAAAACTGTTAAAGCTAAATTTTGGGTGGGTGTGCGAAGCAGGCCACAACGGCCTGACTTCGCTCACCACTTCGGTAGCAAAATTTACTACCGTTATTTCGACGGAGGCATTGCTGCATTGTTTGCAGCTTTCGCGGCTTTGACAGTGTCAGGATGCCACGTGTTGATGTTGTAACGATCACCACTGATGTGAACCAGATGGATGCTCGTCGAGATGAAGGCAATTAATAAGCCTGTCAGGATGATCGCCTTGCGGGGATCTACCATACGCCACATACGCCACATAATATTTCCTTAAGTTAACTGAGTTGAGAGATCACGGTATAAACGGCTGACTTCACGCTGTCATACATGGAGCGACTTCCTTCTGCCCCTGGCAGCCAGTTACGCCATTCCATAAACAACATCTGCCCCATCATTGCGAGCAATAGAAAAACGCAGAAAAGTACAACATACAGATAACGGAACTCCTGGTGAGGGGTCTGCGCTTCGCTGTGTGTTAACTGAGCATGTAAGTAAGCCATATTTATCTCCGTGAGTAGGTTCTTAGAACCAGGGACGCCAGATCCATACCAAGCTGTGCGCAATCAATGCGCCCACGCCCCACGCCACATACCCCTGGATGTAGTAGGTGTGGAATTCCTGGCACTCTGCATCAGACAATCCCGAAGGACTAGTGCTTTGATTCATAGTCAATACCTCACTTAAAAAGCCTTGCGGCCAACACCTTGCCAAACAGCAAGGAACGAATTACCACAGCAGGGTTGCTGTAGCGAACTTGTATTCAGGCAAGCCTGAATACTTGTTGGGGAACTCGCAGTAGTGGTGTTGCACATCATGCAGCCACTCCCACTTTTGAATGCCCGAACAATTCTGAAAGGCGGTTCAGCTCAACACTTGAGCGACCAGATTGACGTGCATCGCGTTCAGCGCGATCCCGCATTTGTTTGGCTGCTGAAATTCGAACCAGCACTGGCTCGGCTTCAATCAGCTCTTCTAAAAGTGCATGGGCTGCATCGCTCCATGCAATCGGTTTGTCTGCATTGATACGGCCAGGTGTTGCGTCAATCTTGTCAAGATCGGTGCCGAGAGGCAAGATATGAAACAGCGCATCAAATAGTGCATTGCAAAATTCTTGAATCAAATACGTTGCGCCGGCATACCCCATGAAAGGTGTGCCCGTGTGGCGGCGAATAATTGGCAGTGGAAAAGACGCAGGAATAAACGTTGCCTTCATCATGCCGCCGCCACCGCACTCGGCCAAATACATGCGCTCGTTGTAGCTGCCGTACATCACCAGTGGGGTTTTGGTGGTAGTTAGATGGCGGACTTCAGCGTTGTCGGTTTTAGCACCTGGGCAACGTGAAATTGCGAAATTGCAAGGCATGCCCATTTCATCTTCAAGAAAATGCCGAATTCCGCGGGCGTAGGTTTCATTGGCGACCACTGCAAAGCTGGCAGTACCAAAAAAGTCCTGTGTCACCGAGCGCCACAAGTCCCAAATCGGTTTGATGGTGGTGTGCTTTTCTCGCTCAATGAACGGCTCAGGGTCGAGCCCCAACAACTCACCCATTTTTCGCAAAAATTTAGTCGTGCTGTGCAGACCAATCGGCGCTTGCAAGTAAGGCCGCTCCAGCGCTTCGCAAAGCATACGACCGAATTCGCGATACATGCAAATATTGACATCCGCCTCTACCAAACGCGAAACGTCGGCCAGGTGGCTGCCCAGCGGGAAGACCATGTTGATCTCAGCACCAATGCCTTGCACCATGCGGCGGATTTCTGCCAAATCACTCGGACTGTTGAACGTGCCGTAGCTTGGACCAATGATATTGACTCTGGGCTTTTCACCAGGCGCGCGCTCTGCCGCTGATTTACGCGCAGGCACATGCTTGAGACCGTACTCCGACCACAACCAGAACATGGCGCGGTTGGCACACTGCCACTGGTCTTCGTCAATCGTGCGGGGTAAAAAGCGCTGAATGTTTGTACCAGCCGGGGTGACGCCTCCGCCAATCATTTCGGCGATCGAGCCGGTGACCACTACCGATGGCAAGTCAGGGTCCAGCGCGGCATGTGCGCGACGCATGGATCCTTCAGTGCCCTCGCGGCCTAGCTGTTCTTCTGCCAAACCGGTCACCACAATCGGCAATTCGTGGGGCGGCAATGCATCTGTGTAGTGCAACACTGAAGTGACTGGCAAGTTCTCGCAACCTACTGGGCCGTCAATCACCACTTGCAAGCCTTTGATGGCAGTAAAAACATATACCGCACCCCAATAACCGCCTGCACGATCGTGGTCCAGAACTAGCATCAGAATGCCCGCCCGACCGCCCGAAGGGCATGACGCCAGCTCGGGGCGTAGTGAACGAAGTAAGTCTGGGGACTCATACCATTTCCTCAGCTTTACGCTTCTTGGCCATCTTCACGGCCAACCTGCGTTGCTCAGCTTTGAACTCGGGGCGATCTTGCGGGATGCCTTGCGCGGCTTCCCAGACGCCTGCCGAATGGCCAGTACCGGCTGTGCCGAAAAATTCTTTCATCTGCTCAAATCGGGCTTTGTTACCAATCGCACCGTTGATAACGGCGGCCAAAGAACCCGCACCAGCTGAGCCCATCAGTGGGCGGGCAGATATGAGGTTGGTAAAGTAAAGAGACGGAATCGTCAGTTCTTTGGCGGCTTGTACGACAGGTGTTGTGCCGATGGCCAAGTCGGGATTGAACTCATGCACAGCAGCCAGGTCTTGCTCCAGCGACGCGCGGAACCGAACCATCACGCCTTTACTTTCCAGCCACTGTACATCCGCCTCGTTCCAGACGGTGCGCGGGCAGGCACTGCCAACGTAGCGCAAGTCAGCGCCGCTCTCAACCAGTAGTCTGCCGACGAGTAACTCTGAGCCCTCGTAGCCGCTCAATGTAATACGGCCTTTGATGGGGGTTTTGCTTAGCGCGGCTTTAATGGCTGGCAAGAATTTATTTTTTGCAGCGTCAATATCGGCTTGCGCAATATTGGTTGCAGTGCCGATAGCTTGTAGCCATGCCTCGGTACCGTCATAGCCGACGGGAGCTGACCCAACAATCGTACGGCCAGCTGCTTCAAATTCACGCACGCTGGCAGTGTAAAAAGGGTGGATGGCTGCGACCGCGGCGCAATCAAGGGCAGCATACAACTCGCGCCACTCACGGGTCGGCACGCTCGGGCCAGCAGCCAGACCCATGGGCGCCAGCATCATGCCGATGATAACTGGGTCAGCCGGGAACATTTCACCTAGTAGCGTGATGGTGGGTTTGTCAGATTTTCCGCTGCGTGGTGCTTGTACCGGGCCAGCCAAAGCTTCGGTACGTGCGTACTTCAACATCGCACCAGCTAAAACGTCTTTGGCTTCTGCATGCGTTGGTACGCCAAACCCTGGCACGTCAATACCAATGATACGCACACCGTTGATTTCTTTTGGCAAAATTTGCAATGGCACACCGCTGGCGGTGGGGACGCACAAATTAATGATCACAATTGCGTCGTACAAGGCTGGGTCGGCTTGCTGGAACACCGATTCGCGAATGTCTTCAAATAGCTTACCCGTGACCAGTGACTCAGAATTGAAGGGAACGTAACCTACGCTGCGCTTGGCGCCATAAAAATGCGAGGTGAACGTTAAGCCGTACACACAGCAGGCTGAGCCCGACAATATAGTAGCTGTGCGGCGCATCCGCAAACCGACACGCAGCGCACCAAACGCCGGGCACATGCTTTGCGGTTGGTCGTGCGGACCGGCTTTGGGGTTCTTCGGGTAGTCCTTGGCGTACTGCTCAAGGATGTCGGATTTTCCAGCCGACTTGGCTGCTGCCAGCATTGCGTCACCGCCACTGTGGCAACCCATGCCGTCGCCTTCAAGCGCCGTCGAAATAGGTGCTGTGGGCATTGGGATGATCGGGATAACGGTACTCATGATAAGCGTCGTAAGTTCAGACTTCGTCGTAAACGACCTCAAGTGTTTCTTTAAGGGTTTCTTTTTTGC
>JBBAPP010000010.1:0-13735 GCA_040400775.1 Polaromonas sp.
AAACCTCTAACTCAACCTAGCCGTATCGCCATCACCCCGGCCACGATTGCGCAAATGCCTATCAGGCGGCGCAAGGTAAACGCTTCTTTGAGCAGCCAGGCACCCAGCAGTGCCGCAAACAAGACTGACGTTTCTCGCAGCGCCGCCACGCTGGCGACAGGCGCGCGTGTCATGGCCCACAGCGCAATGCCATAGGAGCCCAGCGATGCGACTGCGCCCAGGCTGGCTATGGGCCAGCGCTGGCGTGCGTAGGCGAGCATCGGTCTGCCGCGCCTGGCGTACACCAGCAAAGCAAACGGCCAGCCGTCGATCAAAAACAGTGTGGCGATGTATTGCATGGCATTGCCGGAAGCACGCACGCCCAACGCATCAACCACGGTGTAAATGGCAATGATGACGGCATTGGCCAGTGCAAAACCCACAGCCTTGGGCGCATGCCAGACCTGGCGTGTCAAGCCCAATGCCAGCACGCCGCAGCTGATGCCAAGGATGCCAGCCCAGGCCATCGGCGAAAGCTGTTCATGGAGTGTGAAGGTCGCCGACAGCGCGACCAACAACGGCGCAACGCCGCGCATCAGCGGGTAGGTCAGCCCCAGGTCACCGTGCTCATAAGCCTGCGTGGTGGCGATGTAATAGGCAATGTGAATCGCGACGGATGACAAGATAAAAGGCCAAGCAGCGGCACTTGGCCAGCCAACCAGAGCCACTAGAGGGATGGCGAATAAAGAGCCAATCACATGGATCACCGCCATGTCCAGCGTTTTGTCTGTGCTGGACTTGACCAGGGCGTTCCAGCTGGCGTGCAGCAGTGCGCCAAACAACACGGCCGCAAACACGGGCCACGTCAGGCCCAGCACGTCAGGCTGCAAACCTGCTTTCAGACCTGGCGCAGCGCTGCGACCGCTGCAAGAAGTGGCTGAGCGATGGCGTGAGCCGGTCTGCATCTTTGGCCAGGTCGTCCCACTGGCGCAAGCGCACGGCATCCGGCGCACCGGGTTGGACTATAAATTTTGCGGCTTCAGCTGCGCTGAAGATACCGCCCTGCAGATTCAAACTTCGCTTGGAGTCAGCCGACAAGTCGTTGTGGTAGCCCGCACGCATAGCGCACAAATAGCGCTTGGCATCGACATGCAGCTTGATGGCATTGAGTACTTCGTCATCAAACAAACCACGCAAAAACGGCAGCGCGCGGTACTGATGTACGTCGTCCACACCGTGCAGTGAGGGCGTGTCACCCAAGTCATGCAGCAAGTGGCCGAGGTCATGCAGCAGCGCTGCCGTGACAAGCGCATCACTTGCGCCTTCAGCCTCGCCCAGGGCGGCAGTTTGCAGCGCGTGCTGCAGTTGCGTGACAGGCTCGCCGCTGTATTGCTCGCCGCCGCGTTCTTCAAACAGCCGTTGAATGTCTTGCAGGGTCAAAGCCATGGCAGAGAATAGGTTTTCAGGTTGGTAAAACTTTTAATCGCTTCTTGCACGCCCTCTTTGTAGCCCAGGCCAGAATCCTTGATGCCGCCAAAGGGTGTGAGCTCTAGCCGGTAGCCGGGTACTTCACGCACATTGACCGTGCCGACGTGCAACTCGCTGACAAAACGATTGATGTAGTCAAGCCGATTGGTACACACCGCGCTTGACAAGCCATACGCCGTACCATTTGAAATATCTATCGCCTCTTGAATATTTTTAAAGCGGATGACCGGCGATACCGGGCCAAAGGTTTCTTCTTTGGCGAGCGTCATGTGGGGTAGCACATGGTCAAGCAAGGTGGGTGAATACAAGGCACCACGACGCTGGTTGCCAGCTAAAAGTTTTGCCCCTTGGGCGACTGCTTGGTTAACGCGCGATTCAAACAACATGGCGGCTGATGCATCAATCACTGTGCCCATGTCGTTGGTTTTGTCTAGCGGGTCGCCATGCTTGAAGGCCAGTGTTTTAGCCAATACCTGCTCAACGAATTCGCCCGCAACCGCCTCATGCACCAACAAGCGCTTGACGGCGGTGCAGCGCTGGCCAGAATTTTTGTACGAGCCCTGCACCGCGAGTGTTGAGGCTTCGCCAATGTCAGCGTCTTCCATCACGATGATCGGGTCATTGCCGCCCAGCTCCAGCACCACCCGGCGGTAGCCTGCTTTGCTGGCAATGTATTTACCAATCGCCACGCCGCCGGTAAATGTGACCAAGTCAACCAGCGGGTTGGTGATGAGTTCATCGGCAATCTCGCGCGGGTCACCGGTGATGACGCTAAGCATCTCGGGGGGCAAGCCCGCTTCGTACAAGATGTCAGCAAACAAGATGGCCGAGAAGGGTACTTTTTCAGACGGCTTGAGCACCATGCGGTTGTTGGTGGCAATGCTGGGAACGACCTTGTGTGCCACCTGGTTCATCGGGTGGTTAAACGGCGTAATGGCGGTAATCACCCCTAGCAGTGGCGATCGGTGCGTGTAGACCCGGCGTTGCTTGCCGTGTGGGGTTAAGTCACAACTGAAAATCTGGCCGTCGTCTTTGAGGACTTCGGTGGCACCAAACAACAGCACATCACTGACACGGCCGGCTTCGTAAACCGAATCTTTCAGGCACAAACCCGATTCAGCCGTGATTAAGTTGGCAACTTCATCGAGCCGGGTTTTGATAATGCCTGCCGCGCGGTTCAAAATGGCAGCCCGCTCGTAGCGGGTGAGCGTTGGCTTACAGGTGTGGGCTGCGGCAAATGTCTCGCGCACCTCTTCAAGTGTGGCTTTGGGCACAGTGCCCAGTAGCTGCTCGGTGTAGGGGTTGAAGACCTCCATCACGCGGTCGCCACCGCGATCAGCGCCCACCTTGCGGCCCGCCAGGCGCATGGCGTTCAGCTGGTGCTCACGAATGTAGGCGGCGATGTCACTGGGCATAGTTGAGCGCCAAATCAAACGCATCAAAGTTACGAAAGCGCCGTTGGTGGTCAAGGCCAGGCAAGGCGCGGTTCAAAATAAGCGGCACCCGCTGCTCACTGATGCCGCCATGCGACCGCAGCGGCACTTCAAGCGCCGTCAAATCATGGCGCGCTGCTGATGTACCTATGACCGTGAAGCGCTCTGACACGGCAACCAAATCACCAATACGGTCAGCCGGCAGCTCAAAGCGTTCAGCAGCTTGCGCACGCGGCAACACCAGCTCCATGCCTTTGAGCGCAGCGAGCCGCTTGCAAGCAGCATCGACATCTGCGCCGTCGGGCAGGTACACCGTGGCAAATGAACCCAGCGCGCCGTGGTGCACCACATAAGGGTCAGTGATTGGCAAAATCACGCGTGCAAGCGCTTTACCCAGCCAGTTGTCAAACCAGTCTTGCAGGTAAACCACATCGGGCGTGCCGTCCATCGCCACCTTGGCATTCATGCCGTGGTCTGCCGTGAGGGCTGTCACGCAACCCATGGCGTCCAGCTGGCCCAGGTAGCCGTCCAGCATGCGGTAAAACGCATTAGCACCATCGGTGCCTGGTGCGTGCTTGTGCTGCACGTAGTCGGTGGTTGACAGGTACATCACGTCTGGTTTGATGGTCTGCATGATCTTGACACCTGCTGCAAACACAAACTCCGACAGGTCAGCGCTGTACACGCTGGGCAAGGGCAAGCCTGTCAAGGCCAAGACGTTTTCAATCCCGTTTTGCGCCATGCTCACCTGGTCTGCTTTTTCAGCTGAAAAGCAGATGCCTTTCATTTTGTGACCCAGCAGCGTGCGCAGTTTGTCTTTGGCCGTGAGCACGGCGACGGACTTGCCTGCATCAGCCAACGCGGCCAGCAGTGTCGGTGCGCGCAGCCATTTTGGGTCATTCATCATGACCTCAGTACCAGTGGCGACGTCATACAAATAGTTGCCGCAAATACCGTGAACACTGGGCGGAACGCCGGTCACGATAGACAAATTATTTGGGTTGGTAAAGCTGGGCACGACGCAGTCGGCCGTCAAGCCTGAACCCAAAGCCAGCGTACGCTTGAGCCACGGCATGTGGCCGGTGGCGACGGCTTGCGCCAAATAGTCAGGCTCGCAACCATCCACGCACACCACAACGGTGGGCTGCTTGGGCAACGTGTAGGTACGCCCATTGACATTCAATACATCATTTGCCACGTCCGGCTCTTTCTAATTTGCTTGCTGTGTGAATCGGGTTTGCGCCGCTTGCCTGCCTGCGCAAATCGTTGTCTATGGTTCGCTCTTTGCTTTCAATGACATGCCTGAACATGGCTTTTCCTGCTGCATCTGCATCGCCAGAGGTAATCGCCTTGACGATTTGCCGATGCTCGTTGGCAGATATTGGCATCAACCAGCCATCGGCCAAGTTCAGGCGCCTGAAAAGCGACAGCTCTTTGATCAGCTTGCGGTAAATTTCTGTCAGCTTGCGGTTGCCGGCCATTTCGACCAGTCGGTCATGAAACTTGAGGTTCAGCAAGTGGTAGTTGTAGGTGTCTCGGGTCTTGACGGTTTTTTCCATCGCGTCAACCAGCGCTTTGATCTCTTTGATTTGCGCCGGTGTGATGTTGGCCGCCAGCTGCCGACCAACCAGTTCGTCCATGACGGCGCGCAAGTCAAAAATCTCAATCGCCTCATCGATCGGAATATCGCGCACAAAAACGCCGCGATTTTTTTCGTTACGCACCAAACCTGCTTCTTCCAACATTCGAAACGCCTCTCGTACCGGGCCGCGCGAGACCCCCAGCCTCAAAGCCAATGCCGCCTCGGTTAGTTTGCTGCCAGGTGCATATTCACCCACCAAAATGGCGCGCTCTATTTCCTGCTGCACTGCAGTGGTGAGGGAGCTGCTCTGCAATAAGGCAATGGTCGGATTCATAACTGCATTCATGGGAGTATTGAAGCACAAACCATCAAATTGTCAACAATCTACAAAAAGCAATTGACAGAAAGCAAGGGTCAGCGTTAAATCTGCTTGGTAGCGCAATTCAGGCCGGCCCGCGCCATCAGCTTGTCATGCTGCTGACACGTTCAGGCCCCAAGATGGCAAGTTTTTACAAAGGACTTATATGCAACAAGCTAGCGTCTTCAAATCCTTCATGCAAGCTTTGTCGGCTGTCGCTCTGGTGGCGTTCACCACGCTGGCCTCAGCGCAAAAAACACAGTTGCTGGTGTACACCGCTTTGGAGACCGACCAGCTCAAGGCCTACCAAGAAGGCTTTAACAAGGTCAACCCGGACATTGAACTAAAGTGGGTGCGCGACTCTACCGGTGTAATCACCGCCAAGCTGCTGGCTGAAAAGGGCAACCCGCAAGCCGACGCGGTGATGGGTGTGGCTGCGTCCAGCCTGGCACTGCTAGACAAACAAGGCATGCTGGAGCCCTATGCGCCGCTGAACCTTGACGCCATCATGATGAAGTACCGCGACACGAAAAAAGTGCCGGCATGGGTTGGTATGGATGTCTGGGGCGCTACGGTTTGCTTTAACACCGTCGAGGCACAAAAAAGAAATCTGCCAAAACCAGAAACCTGGAAGGACATGCTCAAGCCGATCTACAAGGGTCAAATCGTCATGCCCAACCCAGCATCCAGCGGTACGGGCTACTTTGACGTCACGGCCTGGTTGACTTTGTTTGGTGACGACAACGGCAAAGGCGGCGGCTGGAAGTTTATGGACGGCCTGCACGAAAACATTGCCCAGTACACGCATTCAGGCTCCAAGCCCTGCAACATGGCGGCGGCTGGCGAATTCGTCATGGGTATTTCATTTGAATACCGCGGCAATGCCAACAAGGCCAAAGGCGCACCGATTGATTTGATCTTTCCAAAAGAAGGCTTGGGTTGGGACCTGGAGGCGTTTGCCATCCACAAGGGCACGAAGAAATTAGACGCTGCCAAGAAGCTGGCCGACTGGGCGACAAGCAAAGACGCGATGATTTTGTACGGTAAAAACTTTGCCATTACTGCACAGCCTGGTCTGGCATCACCGCTGCCGAATATTCCTAAAGACTATGAAGCGCGCCTGGTCAAAATGGATTTCAACGTTGCGGCTGAGAACCGTGAGCGCGTACTTGCTGAATGGACGAAGCGCTACAACAGCAAAAGTGAAAAACGCTAGCCTTGTTACGGATGGGCCAGGATACATTTCTTAGTCTGCGCCATATCCGCAAGGAGTTTGGCGCGTTCTCCGCGCTGCAAGACATCAATCTGGACATTCGCAAGGGCGAGTTTGTTTGCTTCCTTGGGCCTTCGGGCTGCGGCAAAACTACTTTACTCCGCATCATCGCCGGGCTGGAAGTGCAAACGGCGGGTGAGGTGCATCAAAACGGCAGAGATATTTCGCGCCTACCGCCCGCGTCCCGTGACTACGGCATCGTGTTTCAAAGCTACGCACTGTTTCCTAATTTAAGTGTGGCTGACAACGTGGCTTATGGCTTGGTGAACCGCAAAACACCGAAAACCGTGGTCCATCTACGCGTGACTGAACTGCTCAAGCTGGTCGGTTTGCCGGGCAGTGAAGGAAAGTATCCCAGCCAGCTCTCAGGCGGCCAGCAGCAGCGTATTGCACTGGCGCGTGCGCTGGCGACATCACCAGGTTTGCTGCTGCTGGACGAACCGCTATCAGCGCTTGATGCACTAGAGCGGGTACGACTACGGCAAGAAATTCGTGCCCTACAGCAAACCTTGGGGGTCACTACCATCATGGTGACGCACGACCAGGAAGAAGCCCTCAGTGTCGCCGACCGGATCGTGGTCATGAACCACGGCGTGATTGAGCAGGTCGGTACACCGATGGAAATTTACCGCGAACCTGCTTCACCCTTTGTGGCTGATTTTGTGGGTAAGGTCAATGTACTGCCGGCGCGCGTTTGTAGCGGCGAACTTCATTTTGGTACGCTGCGTTTGCCGTGCGATGGGTTCGACCGGGACGTGAAAATTTACCTGCGGCCTGAAGACGTGCTGGCACGCCCGATTGCAGAGCATGATGCGCATGTGTTTAACGCGACGCTTGAAAAAATAGAATTTCTGGGCTCGTTCTGCCATGTGCATGTGGCATCGCCTGCGCTGGGTATCCACAAGCTCAGCGTTTATTTATCTCTGAATTTTTTGTCGGAGCAAGCCTTACAAATCGGCTCGACGCTCAAACTCAAGCTGCTGCCTGAACGCATCAAGGTTTTCTGATGCAAGCGCTGGTTGTGCGTTCCGCCGTTAAACAGCAGACACATTGGGTTGACTACGTGGGCCGCGGCCTGATGGCGTTCATTGCGCTGGTGTTGCTGGCATTCTTGGCTGCGCCTTTGCTGGCAATTTTGCAGCAAGCCCTGCAAGACAAAACCGGCCAGCTGATCGGGTTTGACAACTTCATTGCTTACGCCCAAACCCCCGCATTGCTTGAAAGTTTATGGAACAGCCTTTGGGTTTCCGGTCTGGTCACGCTGATTGCCGTGCCGCTGGCCTTTGGATTTGCCTATGCACTGACGCGGTCATGTATGCATTACAAGGCCTTGTTTCGCGGTATGACGTTGATCCCGTTGTTGGCACCTTCGCTGTTGTCAGCTATCTCACTGATTTACTGGTTTGGCAACCAGGGCGTGCTCAAAAGCTGGCTGCAGGCAGTAGGCATTGACCAGATTTACGGCGCGCCGGGCATCGTAGTGGCTGAATGCTTTGCCGTGTTTCCCCATGCTCTGATGATTTTAGTCACAGCGCTGAGCCTGTCAGACGCGCGTTTGTATGAGGCAGCAGACGCGATGGGCACCAGCGCATCGCGCAAGTTTTTTACCATCACGCTGCCGGGTGCCAAATATGGTTTGATATCTGCTGCATTGGTCACGTTTACTTTGGTCATCACAGACTTCGGTATTCCAAAAGTGATTGGTGGTAACTTTAATGTGTTGGCCACAGATGTTTTCAAACTCGTGATTGGTCAGCAAGACTTTTCCAAAGGTGCAGTCGTTGCTATTTTGTTGTTAGTGCCTGCGGTGTTGACGTTTGCAGTGGATGGCTACGTGAGCAAACGCCAAACCGCCATGCTGACCGCGCGCGCCATACCCTACCGCCCCAAGCCATCACGCGGCGTCGATACCCTGATGGCCGCGTACTGCTGCGCCATTGCTTTTTTGATGTTGGCCATGTTGGGCATGGCGGTCTTTGCCTCGTTTGCCAGTTTTTGGCCTTACAACTTAACACCGAGCCTGCGCCACTACACCTTGGGGCTGGTTGATGCGGAGGTGGGTGTGGGTTTTGTTAACAGTTTGAAGATGGCGGCTGGGACGGCTGTGTTGGGAACAGCGTTGGTATTTTGCGGTGCCTACCTGCTTGAAAAAACCAAGGGCATGGACGGACTGCGCGGCGTGATGCGGATGCTGGCCATGCTGCCGATGGCGGTGCCGGGATTGGTACTTGGCCTGGGCTATATTTTCTTTTTTAACGCCCGTGAAAACCCACTGAATGGCCTGTACCACACGCTGACCTTGCTGACACTTTGCACCATCGTGCACTTTTACACCACCGGACACTTGACGGCAGTGACGGCACTCAAAAGCTTGGATGCCGAGTTTGAATCGGTCAGTGCATCTTTGAAAGTACCGTTTTTCAAAACCTTTTGGCGCGTGACCTTGCCCATCTGTACGCCTGCGCTGGTTGACATTGCACGCTATTTTTTCATCAACGCCATGACCACGATTTCTGCGGTGGTGTTTTTATATTCACCAGAAACCAAGGTGGCATCGATTGCGATTTTGAACCTGGATGAAGCCGGTGAAATGGGGGCTGCAGCGGCGATGGCGGTGTTGATTGGCATCGCATCGACGATTGCTACATTACTATTTATGGCTTTGGGCTGGTGGGTCAATCGACGCACCCAAGCTTGGCGAATGCATTAAACAAAAATATGGACAGAGACAAAATCCTCCTCACACCCGGCCCACTGACCACCACGTTGCGCACCAAGCTGGCCATGCTCAAAGACTGGGGCTCGTGGGATGCTGACTTTAATAGCGTGACGGCCAGCGTACGCCACAGCCTGCTCAGCATCATTCACGGGCACGCTTCGCATGTGGTGGTGCCGTTGCAAGGCAGTGGTACTTTTAGCGTTGAAGCTGCTGTAGCGACCATCGTTCCACAGAGCGGCCACGTACTGGTGCTTGACAACGGTGCTTACTGCAGACGCGCTGCCAAGCTCACCACGCTGATGGGACGCCGATGCACTTTGATGCCGTTTGACGAAGCCGAGCAGGTATCACCGCTTGCGCTGAATGAAAAGCTCAAGCAGGACCAGAGCATCACGCACGTAGTATTGATTCATTGCGAAACCGGGGCTGGTGTGCTCAACCCCTTGCAAGAAATTGCAGACCTGTGCAAAGACCATGGTAAAGGTTTGATTGTCGACGCGATGAGCTCGTTTGCGGCTTTGCCGATTGATGCACGCGGCGTACAGTTTGATGCGCTCGTCGCAGCCAGCGGTAAATGCCTGGAAGGCGTACCCGGCATGGGTTTTGTCTTCATTCGCAAGGCGATTCTTGAGGCTTGTGCAGGCCGCTGCCAGTCGCTTGCGATGGACCTATATGACCAGTACGCCTACATGGAAAAAACCACCCAATGGCGCTTTACGCCGCCAACGCATGTGGTGGTGGCGTTGGCGGAAGCGATTGCACAGTTTGAAGAAGAAGGTGGTCAGCCAGCACGCTTGGCGCGCTACACCAGCAACTACAAGACCCTGACCGAAGGCATGGCCAAGCTCGGCTTCCAAGCTTTTCTCAACCCCGCCATCCAAGCGCCCATCATCGTCACGTTCCATGCACCGGGTGATAGCCGCTATGATTTTAAAACCTTTTATGCCGCGGCGCGCAATCGCGGCTTTGTGCTGTACCCTGGCAAACTGACACAGGCAGAAACTTTCAGGGTCGGCTGTATTGGCGCTATTGGCCCGCGTGACATTGAACAAGCTGTACAAGCCATTGCAGGCGCTTTGGCCGACATGGGAATCCACTCCGCTGCACCCGCCATCGCTTAACGCCAACCTCATACCAGGACACATCATGGCAAGCAAAACATCAGCCACGCTTCACCCCGCTGTTGCAGCCATCCAAAAAAGCGGCGCCACCAAAGTCAAAGTTGCCGTGAGTGACATCGACGGCGTGCTGCGCGGCAAGTACCTGCACAAGGACAAATTTTTTGGTGCAGCAGAACCCTACCCTGCAGGCGGCTTTGGTTTTTGCGATGTGGTGCTGGGCTGGGATATGCTGGATAGCTGCTATGACAACACCTCTGTCACGGGCTGGCAGCACGGCTTTCCTGATGCGCTGGCGCGGCTGGACTTGAACACCGCGCGCCACGTACCTTGGGATGACAGTGTTCCGTTCTTTCTGGGTGAGTTCGTCAATGCAGACGGCACGCCGCACGCTGTATGCCCACGCCAAACCCTCAAGCGGGTGCTCAAGCGGGCTGAAAAAATGGGTTTCATGCCAATGACAGGCATGGAGTTTGAATGGTTTAACTTCCTGGAGACGCCACACAGTTGGGCGGCAAAAAAAGGCGTCGGGCCAGCGCAACTAACGCCTGGCATGTTTGGCTATTCGTTGCTGCGCATGAACCAGAACCGTGATTTTTTCAAAGCCATCATGGACGAAATGCTGGCCTTTGGTGTGCCGATTGAAGGCCTGCACACTGAGACTGGCCCCGGCGTGTATGAGGTTGCTATTGGATTCAGTGAAGCGCTTGAACAAGCCGATCGGGCGATTTTGTTTAAAACTGGTTGCAAAGAAATCGCTGCACGCTTTGGCATCATGCCCAGCTTCATGGCCAAGCCCAACCAGCACTTGCCGGGCTGCAGCGGGCATATCCATCAGAGCTTGTCTGACGGTAAAAACAACCTTTTTTATGATGCCAACAGCCCGCGCAAAATGAGCCAGCTGTTTGAAAGCTATGTTGCCGGGCAGGTCGCCTGCATGATGGACTTTGGCCCGATGATCTGGCCCACCATCAACAGCTACAAACGCTTGGTTGATGGCTTTTGGGCACCTGTCAAACCTACCTGGGGTATGGACAACCGCACCGCCAGTTTCCGCGTGATTGCAGGTAGCCCCAAAGCCACCCGGCTGGAAACCCGCTGCCCCGGCGCAGACGTGAACCCCTACCTGGCCATGGCCGCCGTGATTGCCGCTGGTTTGGACGGGGTAGAGAAAGGCCTCAAACTCACCGCCCCGCCGGTTACCGGCACCAACGCTGGCGCAGAGCACATTGCCAGAGCACCACGCACGCTGATTGAAACCACGCGCCTATTTCAGCAGTCAGACGTTGCCAGAGACTGGTTGGGTGATGCCTTTGTAGACCACTTTGCCGCCACCCGCGACTGGGAATGGCGACAGTGGCTGGACGGCGTGACGGACTGGGAACTCAAGCGCTATTTTGAGATTATTTGAATATTGCCGTGATTTACTTTAAAGTAAGGAAGTTATTAAATTTCCTTACGCACGCCAAACGAAGCTCTGTATGCATGAAGCCACCCTGACCAGTAAAAGCCAACTCACGTTGCCAAAAACCGTACGCGATGCTTTGGGGGTTGGTGCGGGTGACCGTATCCGTTTTGTTCCTAGTCGCAATGGTTTTCGTATCGTCGCCATGAAAGGCGACATCCGTAAATTACGTGGTCTTTTCAAAGGTCGTAACCCTGCTCCTGTCAGTATTGAGGACATGAACGAATCCATCGCCAGAATGGGGGCACGTAGCGGCGTTCGCAAAACATGATCGGCCTGGACACGAATGTTCTGGTGCGTTACGTCACGCAGGATGATTCTGCGCAATCCCGTCTCGTGGCCAGAACGCTGGATGCGCGCGTCACGCCAGAGCAGCCGGGATTTATATCCATCGTCACAGCCACAGAGCTGGTGTGGGTGTTGCAGGCGAATTACGGCGCAACGCGGGCGGATATTTCCATGACGATGGACGAACTTTTGAGTGATGCGCGTTTCATCATCCAGCATGAAAGCGCTTTGTGGCGCGCTCTGGATGAGTTTGCCCGAAGCGCCAGCACCGATTTTGCTGATGCCCTGATCTGCGCACTTGGGCAGGAAAAGGGCTGTGCCATGACGTTGACGTTTGACAAAAAAGCGGCTCGCATAGAGGGCATGGAATTGATCAGCTGATCTGCCAACTCAAACACACCAACAAGGATGCACATGCGTATTTCGGCCTTCAACTTCCCCACCCCCATCAAATTCGGCGCAGGTGCGCGCAAGCTGGTAGCTGCACATTTGCTGGGCGCAGGTTACAAACGTCCGTTGATCGTGACCGACAAGGCTCTGGGTGCTTTACCCGTACTGGCTGAATTTTTAACGCATCTGAACGGCCTGGACGTTGCGGTTTTTTCAGGCGTGTTTGGCAACCCGACCTGCAGCCAGGTGATGGATGGAGCCGCCGCCTACAAGGCCCACAACGCCGATTGCGTGATCGGCTTTGGCGGCGGCGCGGCGCTGGACGTAGCCAAAGTTGTGGGTGTTGCCGCCACGCATGATGGCGACATTCTTGAATACGTTTGGGACCACCCGCAAGTCAAACCCATCGTTAAAGAGCTGCCCTATTTTGTCGCGCTGCCCACTACGTCAGGCACCGGCTCTGAAGTTGGCCGCTCCAGTGTGGTGAGTGAAAACGACAGCCACCTCAAGCGGGTGGTGTTCAGCGCCAAAATTTTAGCCAAAGTGGTATTTGCTGACCCTGAACTCACGCTCGGTTTGCCGCCGCACATCACCGCAGCGACGGGAATGGATGCGTTAACGCACAACATTGAAAGCTACCTGTCGCCGGCCTACCACCCGCTGTGCGATGGGATTGCGCTGGAAGGCACACGCATTGCCGCTGCTGCACTGCTGACGGCTTACAAAGAGCCCGGCAATCTGCCAGCGCGCAGCGACATGATGATGGCATCGATGATGGGTGCGATTGCCTTTCAAAAAGATTTGGGTGCGGTGCATTCGTGCGCCCATGCATTGGGCGCGGTATGCGACTTGCACCACGGCTTGGCCAATGCGCTCATGATCGACACCGTGCTGGCCTGGAACTATCCGGCCGTACCTGCCAAGTTTCACGCGTTGGCACATGTCTGCGGCGTTGCGGGGGGTGGCAAGGACTTTGTTGGCTGGTTACGGCAACTTAAACAAAGTTTGGGTATCACCGGTTCTTTGGCAACACATGGCGTAACACCCCAGCAGATCCCGCGCTTGGTAGAAATTGCCACGCTGGACATTTGCCACCAAACCAACCCGCGCCCCTGCACAGCGCAAGACTTTGAGGCCTTGTTCAAGGCCGCACTTTAAAGCCATGGCGGACAAACTCAAAATCGGTATCAGCGCCTGCTTCATGCACCCGGACACAGCGCGCAGCAGCTTTGCCATTAAAACATTGCAATACATCGAGCAGTCGATGGCGCACTGGCTCATGTCGGGCGGCGCACTGCCCGTGATGGTGCCATCGCCGATGGGCGGAGCTGCTTCGCATTCGGTTGATGTCAATGACTACGCCGAGTGGCTAGACGGCCTGGTGCTGCACGGCGGCGCAGACCTGTGGCCTGGCAGCTATGGCGAAGCGCCCTTGCAAGACGCTTGGTGCGGTGACCGCATTCGCGACGCGTATGAAAAAGCACTGGTACATGCCTTTGTCAAAGCAGGCAAACCGGTGTTTGGTGTTTGCCGGGGCTTGCAGCTCATCAATGTGGCTTTTGGCGGCACGCTGTACCAAGACATCGCCACCCAACTGCCAGACTCCCGCACGCACCGCGATGGCCTGGCCTATGACAAGCAC
>JBBAPP010000010.1:13835-25439 GCA_040400775.1 Polaromonas sp.
CACCCAACTGCCAGACTCCCGCACGCACCGCGATGGCCTGGCCTATGACAAGCACTTTCACGCCTTAAAAATAGTGCCCAAAACACGCCTTAGCCAACTATTGACGGGCGCTAACAGCTATCAAGTAAATAGCATTCACCATCAAGCCATCAAGCAGTTGGCTGAAGGCTTTGTAGCAGAAGCGCATTGCCCTGATGATGGCGTGATTGAAGCCATTCGGCATAGCGGCCCCGGCTATATTACCGCTGTGCAGTGGCACCCGGAGTTTCACCGTACCGAGCTGGGCATGCTGGACGACGCGCCGCTGCTGGCTGATTTTCTAGACGCTGCGCGCCAATCGGCCAAGCCAACCACATCGACAAGCTGACCATGCATTCTTTGAACGTTTACAACCCTGCAACGGGCCAATTGATCAGTACCCTGCCTGCAGACGATGCAGCGTCTGTCGCCGCCAAAGCTGCGCAAGCCCGCACGGCACAGGCCGCTTGGGCCCAACTGCCGATGGCTGAACGCAAAGCATGCATCAGCCGATTTCGTTCAGGCATCGTGGCCGAGCTGGACGCGCTGGCGGCCATCATGACCCGCGAAACCGGCAAGCCGATCAGCATGTCGCGCAACGAGCTGAATGGTTTGCTCGCCCGGATTGATTTTTTTCTGGCCGAAGTGGATGCCAGTACCGCGACGCAAACTGTTTTTGATGATGCCGGCATGCTAGAAGAGATTGAGCACACAGCGCTGGGTCTGGTGGCCAATATCTCGGCCTGGAACTACCCGTGGTTTGTAGGCGGCAATGTATTTATTCCTGCTTTGCTGACAGGCAATGCGGTGCTCTACAAGCCGTCTGAATACGCGGCTATGACTGGCCTTGCGATCGCCCGATTGCTGCACGCTGCGGGCGTGCCACAAGATGTTTTTGTAGCCCTGATCGGCGGCGCAGAAGTCGGCTCTGCCTTGCTGTCAACCAAAATTGATGGTTTATTTTTTACCGGCTCACACGCCACGGGTATCAAGATTGCACAAGCACTCGGTCCGCGCCTCATCAAGCTGCAATTAGAACTTGGCGGTAAAGACCCGACCTATGTTTGCGAGGATGCCAACCTGCAAAACGCCGCGGCATCGTTGGCCGACGGCGCGATGTACAACACCGGGCAAAGCTGCTGCTCGGTCGAGCGCATTTACGTTCATGAAAAAATTTACGCTGCGTTTGTTACAGCCTTTGTTGACAGCGTTAAAAGCTTCAAAGTCGGCGACCCCATGCAGGCTGACACTTACATTGGCGCCATCACACGCGCGCCGCAACTTGAGGTGCTGGATGCACAGGTCATGGATGCCAAAGCCAAAGGTGCAACCCTGCTCGTCGGCGGGCACCGCTTGCCAGGGCCGGGCAACGGCTACGCGCCCACGGTATTTTCAAACGTCAACCACGCGATGGCGTTGATGCGAGAAGAAAGCTTTGGCCCTATCATTGGAATTCAAAAAGTATCTGGTGACGCTGAAGCTGTAGCGTTGATGAACGACACCCGTTACGGCCTGACAGCCGGCGTTTTTACACCGGATCAAGCACGCGCCAAAGCATTGTTGGCACAAGTCAATGCGGGCAGCGTCTACTGGAACTGCTGCGACCGCGTGAGCCCGCGTCTGCCTTGGAGCGGCTATGGTGATTCAGGTGTTGGGCTGACCTTGTCGACCTACGGCATTCAAACCTTCACCCGACCCAAAGCCTGGCATCTGCGGCAAGCGACATAGCAAGTACTATAATATTCATAGCTGCATGCGCCCGTATTTACTGGGCTATAGGCCGATTTGACACTTAAAACACCCTTATTTAACGTAAAACACTATGAAAATCGATAAAAACACCGCTGTCACTCTGCAATTCAAAGTCGCCGACCTGCAAGGCAAGCTGATTGAAGACGGCAAAGAGCCCAGCGTGTATTTACACGGCGGTTACGGCAACACACTACCGAAAATTGAAGCCGCACTGGACGGGCAGGAAGCAGGCTACCAGCTGAGCCTAGATTTGCAACCCGAAGACGCCTTTGGCGTGCGCGACGACAGCCTGCTGCGCAGCCTGCCGAAAAAGCAGTTCCCACCCGGCGTGAAGGTCGGTGGCCAGCTCGAAGGCCACGGCGATGATGGCCAGATGATGGTCTTTAACGTCATGAAGATCAAAGGCGACACCGTGCTGCTAGACGGCAACCACCCGCTGGCCGGCAAGGCGCTGCGCTTTCAGATCAAGGTCATCAGCGTGCGCGCCGCCAGTGAGGAAGAAATTGCCCACCAGCATGTGCATGGCGCGCATGGGCATCAGCATTGATTACATTTCTAAATCATCCGTGCACTTTGTCGGCTTCGCTAGCCGTACGCTTGTACTGTCGCCCTCTTCGCCTTCGCGTTCACGAATGATGTAAAAATGGAATGAGGTGCGCGGTATTAAATCTCAGCAAACAATTGCGCTGCCGTAACCTCTAGTGCCACACTGGCCAGCGTCACCGTCTCATTGGCGGCAAACGGGTGCAGCACCCACAGGCCGTCGGCACCCAACGTGTAGCAGTCCACCGCGCGGGTGTCGAGGTCAACCAGCACATATTCCTGCAAACTGGGCAAGTTGCGGTAGTGGCTGAACTTCAAGCCCCGGTCGTAAGCGGCGGTGCTGGGGGACAGCACTTCAACAATGAGTTTGGGCTCGCTTTTGGCCATCGGGCTGGCGAGGTCGGCCGGGCTGCAGGTGACCATGATGTCTGGGTAGAAGTAGTTGCCAAGCGCCGCCACGCTTAAGCGCATGTCGCTGATAAAGGTACGGCAAGGGGTGCCGGTTAAGTGGTGACGCAGCGCAAAAGCCATGTTCATCGCAACCGTGACATGCCTGTCTTCGGCGCCAGCCATCGCAAAGGTTTCACCACCTACAAACTCATGGCGTTCGGTTTGCTCGGCCTCCCATGCCAGGTAGTCGGCGGCGGTCATGACGGGTTGGTGAGCGGGTTGTCCCATGGCGGCGGTCTTTCTAAAGATTTGACTTGATTATCCTGATAACGGTCAGCACATGCAAAGGCAAAATAAACGCTATTAATTACATAGCTGTTTGCACCCGTATTCCGATGGTCAATAGCCTTTTTCTCATCGAAAGCACGTCCCTGTCCTTGCTCAGCAGCAATGCGCGGTGTTGCACCGCCAGGTCGATGAACTTTTGATCGTCGGCATCGCTGCAAGTCACGCTGGCTTTTGGGGCGACATCGACAAGGCGCGCGTGTTGGTCAAAATTGGCCAGGATATCGCCAGCGGTCAGTTTGTAAAACGCCAGTCGGGCGGCGATTTTGGGGTATGCCAGCACGCGGGCCAGCTCGTCGCGCATGGGCTGGGTGGCCAGCCAGTCGAGTGTTTGCTTGGTCAATGCCTGGCGCAAGGGTTCGGCAGCTGGGTCGTTGAAGACAAACACGTCGAGGATGATGTTGGTGTCCAGGACAACTGACGCTCCCCCTGTTGTCGCGCACTTCGTGTCGCTCCCTCTCCCCTCCGGGGACGGCGCCTTGTGCCCCGGCAAAGCCGGTTGCACGGCCCCCGCTGGGTTGGGCTTACTGGTGACTTCTGCGTTCAATTCAGTTCGCTGCGGTCTACAGGCTTGCTGCGCGCTGACCCGGCCACCATGTCAAACCTGAACAGGCGACATTCGATCGGGCCGTTCCACATCGGTACCCGGCGCGACTCTTTCAGGCGCATTTTGTTGGGCAGTTTCAGGTCTGGCGTCAACACATGAGCGGTCCAGCCGGCGTAGTTTTTCTTCCAGTGGGTGGCGAGTTTGGGGAAGAAATCACTCGCCTCTTCGCCGCTGTCGGTTTGCGCCTGCTCGCGGCCCGGGTTGGCAGCTCTGACTCTGATCGGGTGGTTGGCATTTTGTGCTGCTACGGGCTGACCAAACTCGTCGATGGTCTGGCCTTGAAACAGCGCCCGTTTTTCAGCACCTGACTTTGCGGTGGTACCTGCCGCACCTGCCACATCGATCCGCTCGCCATAGGGCGGGTTGACCAGCATCACACCAGACGCCACTGGCGGTAGCCGCTCTAGCGCATCACCGCCTCTGAACTGCAGCGCATTCGCCACGCCCGCACGCTCGGCGTTACGCTCTGCAAAGTCGACCATCCTGAACGACACATCACTGCCAAAGACTTCGGCGGTTGGCTCAGTTATCAAAGCTTCTGCTTGATCAAGCAGGCCGTCCCAGACGTGGGCTTGAAATGGCAAGTATTTTTGAAACGCAAACTTGCGGTTGATACCCGGTGCGATGTTGCAGGCAATTTGCGCAGCTTCAATCGCAATCGTGCCAGAGCCGCAGCACGGGTCATACAGTGCTACGCCTTGTTTGGCCAGTACGTCCCAGCCACTGGCGGCAATCATGGCGGCGGCCAGGGTTTCTTTCAGCGGCGCGTCGCCCACGTCCTCGCGCCAACCGCGCTTGAACAGCGGCTCACCCGAGGTGTCGATGTACAGCGTGACTGTATCGACCGTTAAATGAACGTACACCCGTACATCAGGCCAGCGGGTGTCGACACTGGGGCGCACGTCGTCGTAGGTGTGCCGAAATCGATCAGCAATCGCATCTTTAATTTTGAGGGCAGCAAAATTCAGGCTGGTGAGCGGGCTGTGCTGGGCGGTGATTTCAACCTTGAAGGTTTGCTTGGGCGTAAACCAGATCTCCCACGCCACGCTGGCGGCTGCGTTGTACAGGTCTTGCTCGCTGCGGTACTGGTGGTGCGCCAGCTCGATCAGCACGCGCTGCGCCAGGCGGCTGTGCAAGTTAAGTTGCAGCGCATCGCGCCAAGAGCCCGCCAACTGCACACCTGCACGCCAGGCCTTGGGGTCGGTACCCGTGATACGCTGGACTTCAGTGGCCAGCAGCGCCTCCACGCCAGCGGCGCAGGGTAAGAAAAGTTGTAATTGGTTCACAGTGATTTACGCAAGTTAGCGGGGGCAATCCGCAGCGCCTCGCGGTATTTGGCCACGGTACGGCGTGCGCATGCAATACCTTGCTCTTTGAGCATTTCGGAAATCTGGTTGTCGCTGAGAGGCTTTTTTAAATTCTCAATAGCGACAAACTGTTTGATGAGCGCCCTCACCGACGTGCTCGATGCATTACCGCCGGTCTCAGTGCCTAGTGCTGAGCCAAAAAAATATTTGAGCTCAAACGTGCCGAACGGCGTATTCATGTATTTGGCCGTTGTAACGCGCGAGATGGTGGACTCGTGCAGCCCCAGTTCGTCAGCAATCTCGCGCAGCACCAGGGGCCGCATCGCCAGCTCGCCGTGCGTGAAAAAGTTTTTTTGCCGCTCAACGATGGCGGTGCTGACGCGCAAGATGGTATCAAAGCGTTGCTGTATATTTTTAATAAACCAGCGCGCCTCTTGCAAGCGCTGCTGCATGGCCAAGCCGCTGGCACCCTTGTGCTGCTTCATGGCGTTGGCATAAATGTCATGCACCTTCAGCCGCGGCATCACGTCGCCGTTGAGCGTAACTTTAAAGCCCCGACCGATCTTCACGACGATGACATCGGGCACCACCACATTGCGCTCAACATTGACAAACCGTCGGCCTGGTTTGGGGTCGAGTCGACCGATCACGCCGATGGCATTTTTAATCGTGCTCTCGGAAAACCCGCATAACTGCGCCAAGCGTTTCACATCACGTTTAGCCAGTAACTCTATCGGTTGCAGACACATGGCTAAGGCAGCGCGTGTTTCTTCGCAGTCCTTGCAGTCAAGCAATTGCAGCCCCAAGCATTCTGCCAAGTTACGTGCGCCCACACCTGCAGGCTCCATATGCTGCAGCAATTTCAGAGCGATGGTGAAATGCTGCTCCAACTCCTCGGCTTGTACCAAGTCACCCTTGGCGAGCCCAGCAGCCAATGCGGCGAGCGTATCTTCAAGGTAGCCGTCATCGTTCAGCGATTCAATCAAAAAATGCAGCGCGGCGCGGTCAATATCCGACAGCCGCAGGCTGAGAGATTGGCGGTGCAAATAGGCTTGCAATGTAACGTGCTCGCCTGCCAGGTCCGATGCATCGGCATCACTGTCGTCGATGTTGTTTTTGCGCGGCGCAGCGTCGTTGCCCCATTCGCCATCATCAGGCGCTGACTCGACCGTGCCGTCACCTTCCCAGCTTTCTTCGAGTTTCGGTTCCGTTGAGTCTTCAGCGCTCTTTTCCGGTGTATTTTGGCTATCAATTGATGAGATGGCGCCCGTATCTTGGGGCGAAGCAGCTATGAATTCAGGCGCCAGTTCTGCCACCAGCGCATCTTGACTGACAGGCGCGTCGGTTTGCTCCAGACCGAACGCTTCACGCGCTGCTGCGTCTTCATTGACTTCAAGAAACGGGTTTTCATCGAGCATCTGCTCGACTTCCTGGCTCAACTCCAACGTAGACAGCTGGAGCAGGCGAATCGATTGCTGTAACTGTGGCGTGAGCGCCAAATGTTGCGAGACGCGAAGTGATAAGCCTTGCTTCATAACAAGAACAAATCAGTCATGTGTGTATTACAAACATGGGCTGCGGATCTGGCTTGGCCAGGCCGCAGGCACAGCCCCCTGAGGAGGGTTAGAAAGTTTTTGGGGGCTAGAGCCCATATTCGTCGAGCCGAAGGCTGGCCGGGCGGGCGAGGTGCGTCGCACCACAACGGCACGGGTGTCTGACCCGAATAAAATTGACAGCGGAGGGGCGTCATCACATTCGGAAATGTTCGCCCAAATAGACACGTCTGACATCTGCGTTGTTCACGATCTCAGACGGCACGCCTTTAGCCAGTACATGGCCGTCGCTGATGATGTAGGCGTGGTCACAAATCCCCAACGTTTCGCGGACGTTGTGATCGGTGATCAGCACGCCAATACCGCGCGACTTTAAAAAGCCGATGATCCGCTGGATCTCGATCACGGCGATGGGGTCAATCCCTGCGAACGGTTCATCGAGCAAAATGAAGCGTGGCTGGGTCGCCAGCGCCCGCGCAATTTCAACCCGGCGGCGCTCACCACCTGACAGCGAAAGCGCTGGGGAATCTCTCAAGTGGTCTACCCTCAGATCCTTGAGCAGTGCGGTCAGCCGTTCCTCAATGGCGCGTTTTGACAGCGGTTTGCCCGCCGCGTCAAGCTGCAACTCCAGCACGGCACGAACGTTTTCTGCAACATTGAGTTTGCGAAAAATAGACGCTTCCTGCGGCAAATAGCTTAGCCCCAAACGCGCGCGGCGATGGATCGGCATGTGCGCAACAGACTGGCCGTCAATCGTGATCTCGCCTGCATCGGCGCGCACCAAGCCAACAATCATATAAAAAGAAGTTGTTTTACCTGCGCCATTGGGGCCCAGCAAACCAACAACTTCGCCGCTTTGTACGGCCAATGAAACATCCAGCACCACCTTGCGGCTGCCGTAAGATTTTTGTAGGCCACTGGCGACCAAACGGCTGACGGGCAGGTCGTGTGGCGGCGCATCTGCTTGCAACGCGAAGTGTTCGGCCATGCCGCCGATTGGTGAATCGCCCATTGCCATGCTTTTTATTGCTTATCCACATTGAATGCCGTGCTGGGGCGCAGCACAGCCGGGGGCGTCAAGGAGGGCGCTACCAGTGCGCCCGCTGCCGATGCCGCCGCACGCGGCGACAGCACGGCGCGGATACGGCCGCTAGGGTTGCTGGCCGAGCGGTTTTGTGCGCCGCCATCCACGGTAAATACATCGGTTTTGTTGTCGTAGTTGATTTGCGAGCCAGTGGTTTCGTCTGCCAGCACTGCACCGGTGTAGCGCCTAAGCACGGCACTGCGGATGAACTTGACCTGATCGAGGCGGCTGTCGTATTCAATCCGTTCGCCCTCGCCTTCAATGAACTCGTCCAGCCCTTCGCGCTTCTTGCGGTAGTAGGCCAGCTTGCCCGGCGCAGCCACGACGATGGCCTGCTGGTAGCCTTCGGGGTCTTGCTTCACGTCGACCTGCGCACCACGAATGATGGTGCTGCCTTTGGTGATCACCACGTTACCCGTAAAAACACTGGTTTGCTTCAGATCGTCATAGCGCAAAGCATCTGCTTCAGCATTCATCGGCTTGCCGCGGTCGGCATTTTCAGCCGCTGCGTGGCTCAGGCCGAGAAATGCCAGGAAAAAGGCTAAAAACAAGGAGGGGTTCATAAAGGCACGAATCTTGCAGTTTGTTTAACGGTATTGTAGCCACGCGATGCAAGCTGTCATGCGTGAAGCCACGGCCTCAAAAAGACTTTGCAGCATAAAAAAACCCGCCATGAGGCGGGAGTTTTAGCTGCAGCAGTAAAGCTTATCGCGCTTTGGCGGGCGCAGCTGACATCGCTGAACGAACCACACCGACCAAATGGTCTGTCACGACCAAGGCACGCTCCATACTTTGCGCCACCGAACCCGATGTGTAGAACTTGCCAGCCACGCCAAGAGCGGGCACGCCGTCTACCTTGTAAGAATCTTGCAACAAAGCAGCCTTGCGGGCCTTGGTTGCAACCGTAAAGGAGTTGTAAACCTCGGTGAATCTGGCTTTTTCAAGACCCTGCTTTTGAGCCCAGTCAGCGATCAGCGGCAGCGTGTTCAGCGCCTGCTTTTCAACGTGGATGGCGTAAAACACTTTTTTGTGCAGCTCTTCCACCTTGTTCATGGCTTCAAGCACAAAGTACAAGCGCTGCTGCGGTTCAAAATCAGGCCTGAAAGCCACAGGTGCACGCCGTAGAACCACATCTTTTGGCATTTTCTTGGCCCACTCTTCTAACAGCGGCTCAAAGCGGTTGCAGTGCTGGCAGCTGTACCAAAAGAACTCAACCACCTCAATCTTGCCAGCGGCAGCGTCGGTCGGTGCAGGCTTGTCCAGCGTCAGGTAGTCAACGCCTTCTTTTGGCGGCTGGCCTTGCGCATTGGCTCCGGTGCTAGACAACCCCGTAGCAGCCAGTGTGGCGGCAGTGATTGAAAACTCGCGTCGTTGCATTCGTGTTACTCCAAAAATTCTAAAAATAGCCAGCACAATCTGACGGTTAGAGCTGTTTAAAAGTGAAAAAGTTCAGCGCTGAACCCGAACCATAGCGGTTTCGATGGACTGGCTGTCAAGTTTTTCTTTGGTTTTGTCGGCTTCGTCCTTTTTGTCGAAAGGCCCTAAACGTACCCGGTACACGGTTCTGCCCGATTGCTCACGCTCTGTGACCTTGGTCTGAAAGCCCATCAACGACAGCTTGGCACGTTGCTGCTCAGCGTCTTCAGGCGTACGAAAAGCCCCCGCCTGAATGAAATAACTAAACGGCTCTACGCCACCTGCTGTTGGCGCGGCATCGGCTTTGGTGTCTGGTTTAACCTCAGACCTGGCTTTGGCCAAATCACCCAGCGGGTCGGTTGACGCCTTGGGCTTAGCTGCATCAGCGCTGGACGCAGCGGGGGTCGGCAGTGCAGCGGTGACCGTACCGACCGGACCAGATGCAGCGGGCGCAGGTTTGAGCGGGTTTTTCCCCGCCAAAGGCAGGTTCGGATCCCAGTCTTTGTTCTTTTTTGCCTCAGCCGCGTCGGTATCGGCACTGCGGGGCTGGGTTTTGTTCAAAAACGGCACTGGTACTTTGGTCACGTACACCGCTACCGCCAACGCCGCACCCAGGCCAACCAGCGTGCCAATGATCAAGCCCAGCAGGGTGCCGCCGCGTTGTTGTTTGCACAAAGACAAGTTTATTTGCATATCCGTTGACACCAGTTACATTTTTCGTGGGGCACTGACGCCCAGCACCGCCAGACCATTGTGCAACACCTGCGCCGTGGCGGCGACCAACGCGAGGCGTGCTAGTTTGATAGCCTCGTCGTCGACCAAAATACGCTCAGCATCGTAGTAGCTGTGGTAGCAAGCCGCCAACTCGCGCAGGTAAAACGCCACGTCGTGCGGCGCAAAGCCGCTGGCGGCGTTGGTCAGCATGTCGGGGTACTTGGCAATCAACAGCATCAGGGCTTGGGCTTGTGGGCTGACGAGTGGCGACAAATCTACCGTCTTCAGCACGGCTTCATCGCCAGCCCAGGCCGTGATCACCGAGCAAATTCGCGCATGCGCGTACTGCACGTAATAGACCGGGTTTTCGTTGTTTTTGGCAAGCGCCAGATCAATGTCAAAAATGTATTCGGTATCAGGCTTGCGACTAAGCAAAAAGAAGCGTACCGCGTCGGCACTTGTCCATTCAATCAAATCACGTAGCGTCACATAGCTGCCTGCACGTTTTGAAATTTTGACTTCTTCGCCATTGCGCATGACCCGCACCATGGTGTGCAGCACATAGTCCGGGTAGCCTTGCGGTACACCTGCATTGGCAGCTTGCAGGCCAGCCCGCACACGGGCGATAGTGCCGTGGTGGTCCATGCCCTGAATGTTGATGGCGCGGCTGAAACCGCGTTCCCACTTGGCCAGGTGGTAGGCCACGTCAGGCACAAAATAGGTGTACGTGCCATCGCTTTTTTTCATCACCCGGTCTTTGTCGTCACCGTAGTCGGTCGACTTGAGCCACAGCGCGCCGTCCTGCTCATAGGTTTTGCCCGCGCTTTTCAGCTTGGCAACAGTTGCATCCACACGGCCCGAGCTGTACAAACTTGACTCTAAATAGTAGTTGTCAAAACTCACCGAGAAAGCCTTTAAGTCCAGGTCTTGCTCGCGCCGCAGGTAGGCCACGGCAAACTGGCGAATCGCGTCAACGTCGGCAATATCGCCCGATGCGGTGAATTCCCGGTCATCAGACTTGACTGTCTTTTTTGCCATGAAGTCAGCCGCAATGTCGGCAATATAGTCGCCGTTGTAGGCCAGCTCAGGCCAGGCCGGATCGCCTGGGTTGAACCCTTTGGCGCGTGCTTGTGTGCTGGTGGCCAGCGTATGGATTTGCACACCTGCGTCGTTGTAATAAAACTCGCGGTACACACGCACGCCTTGCGTGACAAGCAAATGGCAAATCGCATCGCCCAGCGCGGCTTGCCTACCGTGACCTACATGCAGCGGCCCGGTCGGATTGGCCGAGACAAATTCAACAACTATGGATTGGTCCAGCAGAGCTGACTTGACACCATATTGCGCGCCTGCGTGCAACACGTCGCGTAGCGTCTCTTGCTTGGCCTCGGGCTTTAAACGAATGTTGATAAACCCCGGCCCGGCAACATCGATGTCTTGCACCCAGCGCTTAAAAGCCGGCTGGGTGACCAAATTGGCACGCAATGCCTCTGCCACTTGACGCGGGTTTTGCTTCAATCCTTTGGCCAGCTGCATCGCAGCCGTACAGGCAAAGTCGCCATGTGCTGCCACTTTGGGGGACTCAAAGGCAGCTTTACTGCCGTCGCCAATCCCCGCACCAGGAGACAGTTGTTCAAGCCCGGCAGCGAGCGCCGCGAGCAGTTCATTTTTAATCAAAAGCATGGCTTGATTTTACGTTTACTACGCCAGCCTTCTACGCCATCGCGGCAGCAGGTCCTGTTTTGTAATGTAAGACGGGCTGAAAATCAAGCTTTTCACCTGCTCGCCGAGCGTTCATCAACCGATATTTACCCTGCAAGCAGCGGCAGGATGCGCCTAGGTGTGCCGCGCCTGGCAGGTCTGGCATGGCGCTTC
>JBBAPP010000011.1:0-3171 GCA_040400775.1 Polaromonas sp.
AGACTGTCTGTAGTCGCCGCGCAGCAGGTCAGCGACTGACCAGATAAAGGATGACACCCAGGAGGCGCTGGCTAGATGGGCCATGCTGGCCAAAAGATCAGCCTTGCGCCATCGGCCGGCTGGCGTCACTGCACCAGTCGCTCCAGCTGCCGGCATACAGACCCGCTTTCGATGCATCGGCCAGCCCGGCAATCTGCATGGCCAGGATGTTCGGTACGGCGCTGACGCCGCTGCCGCAGTGGTGCACCACGCTTGACGGATCTCGGCCTGCAAGCAGTGTTTCAAATTCAGTTTTCAGCACGGCTGCTGGTTTGAACTTGCCGTCAGGCCCGATGTTTTGTGTGAAAGGGCGGTTTAATGCGCCGGGGATATGGCCTGCAACCGGGTCCAGCGGTTCAACGTCACCGCGAAAGCGTGGTGCACCGCGTGCATCTATGAGCGTCTGAATCGGCCGGCCCAGGTTATCTGCAACGGTCTGGGTCGCCACCAGCTTTGCCAGCGCGGGGGCCAGGGTAAAGTTTGACCGAAAGTGCGCGGCCTCGATGCCGCTGGCGACTGCGCCGCCCGCAGCCTGCCAGGCTTGCAGGCCGCCGTCCAGTACTGCCACATCGGCATGGCCTGCCCATTTCAGCATCCACCACAAGCGGCCACAGTAGTTGGCAGCGTTGCGGTCATAGACCACGGCCTGCATGCTGTTGGCCAAGCCGACGCTGGACAGCCACTCTGCGAATTTTTCGCGCGTTGGCAGTGGATGGCGGCCACCTGACACGCCGGTGCCATATTTGTCGCTCAAAGCTGTGTCGAGATGCGCGTACACCGCACCGGGGATGTGTGATGCAAGATATTGTTTGTGGCCGACAGCAGCATCTGACAGGTCAAAAGTGCAGTCAAAAATCCGCATCGGGGTTTTGTTGGCCAGCAGCAGCGCAAGTTGCTCGGCAGATATCAGCAGGTCGTGGTGCATTTGAAACTCCTCATGTATCAATGTTCTTCAGCCGGAGCATCCGGCGCAGCCTTGGCGCGCAAAAAGGTAGCGGCTATTGCGCTCAAAATAATCAGCCCCATGCCGGCCCAGCCCAGCAGCGGTATCTGGTCACCAAACAAGGCCAATCCAAACAAAGCTGAAAAGATAATGCCTGAGTATTGCAGGTTGGCCACCATCAGTGTGCCGCCGTGGTTGGTAGACATGGCATAGGCCCTGGTCATGCACAACTGGCCCAGGCTGGCCAGCACGCCCATCGGCAGCAGCCAGAGTGCGTGGCGCCAGTTCCAAGGTGAAGCGCCTAAAAAAACCATGCCCAAGGACCCGGCGATGGTGGTGCCGACTGCAAAGTAAAACACCGTACGCGCCTCTGGCTCGCCTACGCGGGCCAGCACCATCACTTGCATGTAGGCAAACGCAGCACACATCCCAGACAGCAGACCAATCATGCCGGCAAAGGCCTGGTTGTCGGCCATCGTTGGGCGCAGCAGCATGATCACGCCTGCAAAACTGGCCAAAATCGCGGCTATCAAGGGCCCTTGCGACTGGATACGTTCACCCGCCTTGGCAAACATCAATGTGCCGCCTACCAGAAACGCCGCTATCCACACACTGCTCATATAGTTCAGTGTCATGGCGGTGGCCAAGGGCAAATGTGTAATGGCGTAAAACCAGGTCGACAGTGCCACCACACCCACAATACTGCGCCAGATGTGCATGGGCAGCACGCTGGTTGTGAGCGACGTGCCGCGCATGCGGGCAAAGACCCACATGAACAGCACGCCAATCGCGCCCCGGTAAAAAACCATCTCGGCGTTGTTAAAGTATTCTGATGCAAACTTGACGCACACCGCCATGATGGAGAAGATGAAGGCGGACAAAATCATCCAGAAAGCTTGCATGGGCTGGTTTTGTCTTTTTTTTACGGTTTAAGAAATGTGACGTCATTTTTGGCTATTTTAGTAATATTTAAGGCTTTTGGCCAATAAATACGGGCGTCAATAGCTACTAAATATATAGCTTGTATTTGTCACGTCAAATCATCTGCGTGGTCTTGCTGGCACCCATTTCGCGGCGATACCACTCATGAAAGTGTTGCATGCCGTCTTCCATCGGGCTTTGGTAGGGGCCAAACTCGTTGTCGCCCCGGTCCAGCAGCGCCTTGCGGCCTGCGTCCATCCGCAGGGCGATTTCGTCGTCTTCCACGCAGGTTTCCATGTAGGCGGCTTGTTGCGCTTGAATAAACTCACGCTCAAAAGCATAGATTTCTTCGGGGTAGAAAAACTCCACCACATTGAGAGTTTTGTTGGGTCCGCGCGGATGCAGCGTGCTGACCACCAGCACATGCGGGTACCACTCCACCATCACATGTGGGTAGCAGGTCAGCCAAATGGCGCCGTACTTGGGCGCTACGCCTTTGCGGTATTGCAGCACCACATCGTGCCACTTTTTATAGGTGTCGGTGCCGGGCTTGCCCAGTTTGTCTGACACCCCTACGGTTTGTACGGAGTAACTGGGCTGTAGCTCCCAGGTCAAGTCATGGGTGGTGACAAAACCGCCTAAACCGGGATGAAACGGCCCAACGTGGTAGTCCTCCAGGTACACCTCGATGAAGGTTTTCCAGTTGTAGTTGCATTCGTGCAGGTGTACCTTGTCGAGCTGGTAGCCTGCAAAGTCCAGGTCTTTGGCGACACTGAGCTGGCGCATTTCTTGACCAATGGCGCGGCCTGTGTCTTCAAATACCAGGCCGTTCCAGGTCGTGGTTTTGTAACGGTTCAGGTTCAGGCAGGGGTCGATTTCAAAGTGCGGCGCACCAATCAACTCGCCCGAGGTGTTGTAAGTCCAGCGGTGCAGCGGGCAAACAATGTTGCTGCCGGTGTTGCCGCGCCCCTGCAACATGGTCGATTGGCGGTGGCGGCAAACGTTGGAGATCAGCTCAATGCCCGCAGCATTGCGTACCAGCGCGCGGCCTTCGCCTTCGTGGGGCAGGGCGTAATAGTCCCCCATATTTGGCACGGCCAGCTCATGGCCTAGGTAGCGCGGCCCTTTGGCAAACAGCTTTTGCTGCTCGCGCTCGTACAAGGCGTCATCAAAATAGCTGGAGATCGGGAGCTGGCTGGTGGCCTGCAGCAGGCGAAGACTTAAATCGGACATCGGTGCGTGGCGGCGGGCAGCCGCAGGGAGGTGAT
>JBBAPP010000011.1:3271-5105 GCA_040400775.1 Polaromonas sp.
TGAGCCGTGTTGAAACGGCTTTGTCGAGCTGGGTGGCGCAACCCACCCTTATGCCGGTACCCGCTGGGCTGGGGGATGCCATGCGCTACGCTGTGCTGGACGGTGGCAAGCGCCTGCGGCCACTGCTGGTTTTGGCGGGCTGCGAGGCTGTCAGTGGCAACACCCACGCCGCCTTGCGCGCTGCCTGCGCGGTAGAGCTGATCCATGCCTATTCTTTGGTACACGACGATATGCCGTGTATGGACAACGACATCCTGCGACGCGGCAAGCCCACGGTGCATGTCCAGTTTGGCCAGGCACAGGCGCTGCTGGCAGGCGACGCGTTGCAGGCGCTGGCTTTTGAGCTGCTAACGCCGGTCGATGACTCGGTCGACACCGCCATGCAGGCACGCCTTTGCCGAATGCTGGCCCGGGCCGCCGGCGCGCAAGGCATGGCAGGCGGCCAGGCCATTGATTTGGCCAGCATAGGCTTGGCCTTAAGCGCTGAACAACTGCACGAAATGCACCGCCTGAAAACTGGCGCATTGCTTAAAGCCAGTGTGCTGATGGGCGCGCAGTGCGGCAGCCCAACCGCAGCCACACTCAGGGCTTTGAGCGACTACGGCGCAGCCGTTGGGCTGGCGTTTCAGGTGGTCGATGATATTTTGGATGTCACCGCTGACGCTGCCACACTGGGCAAAACGGCAGGAAAAGACGCTGCACAAGACAAGCCTACTTTTGTATCGCTGATGGGGCTGGCGGGCGCTCAAAGCTACGCCCAGCAGCTGCATGGACGTGCTCTGGCGAATCTTGACACGCTCGATTTGTCTGCGACGTCAAGCCAGACAACGACAGCCTTGCGTGGATTGGCTGATATGCTTGTAAATCGGCAGCATTGAACCCAGATAGCCAGCTAAGTAAAAGGTTTAAAAATACGATGACTCCCTTGTTAGACACCGTTAACAGTCCGGCTGACCTGCGCAAGCTGAGCCGCTCGCAGCTCAAACCACTGGCAGACGAGCTGCGTGCCTACCTGCTGGACACGGTGTCTAAAACTGGCGGACATCTGAGTTCCAACCTGGGCACGGTCGAATTGACGGTGGCCTTGCATTACGTTTTCAACACACCCGAAGACCGCCTGGTCTGGGATGTTGGTCACCAGACCTACCCGCACAAGATTTTGACGGGCAGAAAAAACCGCATGAACAGCCTGCGTCAACTGGGCGGCTTGTCAGGTTTCCCGCGCCGCGAAGAGAGCAACTACGACACCTTTGGCACAGCGCACTCGTCTACCTCGATTTCAGCAGCTTTTGGTATGGCCGTAGCCGCCAAGCAAAAAGGTGAAGACCGCAACGCGATAGCCATCATCGGCGACGGCGCGATGAGCGCTGGCATGGCTTTTGAGGCGCTGAACAACGCCGGGGTGTCTGACCATTGCAAGATGCTGGTGGTACTCAACGACAACGATATGAGCATTAGCCCGCCTGTGGGTGCCCTTAACCGTTACCTGGCGCAGTTGATGAGTGGGCGCTTCTACACATCAGCCCGCAACGTAGGCAAGCAGGTACTGGGCATCGCGCCACCGCTGCTGGAGCTGGCCAAACGCTTTGAAGCCCACGCCAAAGGCATGGTGGTGCCAGCTACGCTGTTTGAGAATTTTGGCTTTAACTATATCGGGCCGATTGACGGCCATGATTTAGAGTCGCTCATCCCGACGCTTGAGAACATCAAACAATTGATGAAAACCGGCTCTAGCCCACAGTTTTTGCATGTGGTGACTAAAAAAGGCCAAGGCTATGAGCTGGCCGAGGCCGACCCGATTGCCTACCACGGCCCCGGCAAGTTTGACCCGTCG
>JBBAPP010000011.1:5205-24099 GCA_040400775.1 Polaromonas sp.
AACATGCGCTGGGCCAAGCCGCTGGATATTGATTTGCTGCTGCAAGTGGCAGCCACCCATGATGCGCTGGTGACGGTTGAAGAAGGTGCCATCATGGGCGGTGCCGGCAGTGCCGTGAGCGAGGCGCTGCACGCTGCAGGTTTGCTTAAACCGGTGTTGCATTTGGGTCTGAAAGACGAGTTCATTGAGCATGGTGACCCTGCCAAATTACTGGCTATTCAAGGGCTGGACGCTAAGGGAATTGAAGCTGCCATCACAGCCCGCTTTGGCGACCTGCTGGATTCGGTTTTACCTGTCAAGGTCATACTCAAGTCCGTCGCCTGAATCAAGTGCGTCGCCTGAAGGCGGTTTTTCGCCGCACCTAGCCCTGGGAGGATGTGCCCCTAGTGGGCATAAAGCTGGCGCAGTGATCGATCGTGGTGGCGTCTGTTCTTGACAGCTTCTCGTCGGTCTTCGAGGGTAAACCCACGCTCTCGTGGTTACGTTGATTTTTACAATTCTGAATGTGAATACCGTCCCAAGTCATAACCCACTTCATGCGCCACGCATGCATCGCCGGGCGCTTGTCAAGCAGGCCGGTATCGCAGCTGTTTTGGCGTCTGGCGTGGCGCCGGCGGTACATGCACAAACCGTCGTCCGCTGGCGTTTGGCGTCAAGCTTCCCCAAGTCACTGGACACCATCTACGGCGGCGCTGAAATCTTCGCGCGCCACATGAAAATCGTCTCTGGCGGCAAGTTTGAAGTCTCAGTCCATGCTGCGGGTGAGTTAATGCCCGCCTTTGGCGTTGTCGATGCGGTGCAGCAAGGTGCGATTGAAGCGGCGCACACCGCTCCCTATTATTTTCATGGCAAAAACGAAACTTTTGCCATTGGCGGCGCGATTCCGTTCGGCCTGAACAGCCGACAGATGAGCGCCTGGACCTTTCATGGCAATGGCTTAAAACTCATGCGTGCGTTTTATGCGGGCTACAACATCGTTAACTTTGCCTGCGGTAACACCGGTGCGCAAATGGGCGGTTGGTTTCGAAAAGAGATCAAATCCCTGGCTGATATGAAGGGCCTTAAGATGCGTATTGGCGGTTTTGGCGGCAAAGTGTTGGAGCGCCTGGGCTCTGTCCCGCAAAACATTCCCGGTGGCGAGATTTATCAGGCACTTGAAAAAGGCACGATTGACGCGGCCGAGTGGATCGGTCCCTACGACGATCAAAAGCTGGGCTTTAACAAGGTTGCGCCCAACTACTACTACCCTGGCTGGTGGGAGGGTGGCTTGCAGCTGGACTTGTACGTTAACCAAAAAGCGTATGACACGTTAACGCCTGAATACAAGGGCATGGTTGATATTGCCAGCGCCGCCGCGCATGTTGATATGCAAGCCAAATACGATGCCCGCAACCCCGCAGCGCTCAAACAGCTGGTGGCCGCAGGTGCCCGGCTACGGCCTTTCCCGGCGGATGTGATGAACGCCGCCTTCAAAGAATCCATGAAGCTCTACGCCGAACTGTCAGACACCAATCCGGCCTGGGCCAGGGTGTACGCGGATTACGCCAAATTCAGGGGCGACCAGAATCTGTGGTTTCGCTTTACCGAAGCCACCTTTGACCGCTTCATGCAGGGGCAAAAGCTGTGAGCTTTTTGCCCGGTTTATTTGTCAAAACTACGGGTAAAAACCGGGTCAATGTGTAGCTGAACACTGACAAAATAGGTACCTCGGTCGGTCAGCTAAAAGGTTCTGATGAGAACATTTTGGGTGTGCGGCAGATCAATGCAATGTGAAACTTATGTCAATAAACCTCTCAGGAGATAGCCATGGATCGTCGTTCCCTTATTAAAAATGCCGGCATTGCCGGTGTGCTGGCTGCAGGCGTTGCGCCTGCGGTGCACGCACAGGCAGCAGTGCGCTGGCGCCTGTCGTCAAGCTTTCCTAAAGCGCTTGACACCATTTACGGAGCAGCTGAAGTTTTTGCAGCCAAGGTCAAAGCCATGTCGGGCGGCAAGTTTGAAATCTCCACCCATGCTGGCGGCGAGATCACCCCACCGTTTGGCGTGGTGGATGCCGTGCAGCAAGGCTCGGTTGAGTGCGCACACACCGCACCGTACTACTTCTTCGGTAAGAACGAAGCCTTTGCGCTCGGTTGCGCCATTCCATTTGGCCTGAACAGCCGCCAAATGACCGCCTGGATGTACCAGGGCAATGGCTTGACTTTGATGCGTGAGTTTTATGCCAAGTACAGCATGACCAGTTTCCCAATGGGTAATACGGGCGCGCAAATGGGCGGCTGGTACCGCAAAGAGATCAAGTCTGTCAAAGACATCAAGGGCCTGAAAATGCGTATTGGCGGCTTTGCTGGCAAGGTGTTTGAGCCCATGGGCGGCGTGCCACAAAACATTCCTGGCGGCGAGATTTACACCGCACTCGAAAAAGGCACGATTGACGCTGCCGAGTGGGTAGGCCCCTATGACGACCAGAAGCTTGGCTTCAACAAAGTTGCGCCGTTTTACTACTACCCCGGCTGGTGGGAGGGTGGCCCACAGCTGGACCTGTTCATCAACCAAAAAGCCTTTGATGCCCTGTCACCAGAAAACAAAGCCATTGTGGAGTCAGCTGCTGCCTATGCGCACACCGACATGCAGGCCAAGTACGATGCACGCAACCCGGCTGCCTTGAAACAGTTGGTCGGTGCGGGCACCAAGCTGCGTCCTTTCCCGAACGATGTGATGGCTGAGGCTTTTAAGGTGTCGCAACAGCTGTACAGCGAACTGTCTGCCAAAAATCCAGAGTGGGCCAAAATCTACGCGGACTACGCCAAGTTCCGTGCTGACTCCAATCTCTGGTTCCGCTTTACCGAAGCACGTTTTGACAGCTTCATGCAAGCGCAAAAACTGTAATCAGACAGCAGCTTAGCCAATAAAAAACCGCGCTTATGGCGCGGTTTTTTTACGCATAGAGATTGATGACTATAGACAGCGTGTCGATCGGCTCAGCGGCGGATGCGCAATGTTTTGAGTTCGTTTTCCATCCGCTCAAACTCTACCAACATAGCTGGTGATGCGGCGTAAAAAATAGCCAGTTTGCCGGCATAGGTTTTGGTGTACAGCCGCGGCGCAACCAGCCATTCAAACCCGCGCATACGAATCAACTTGACGTAGGCTAGCTGACGCAACTCCGCACGTTTGTGCCACACCCAGGTTTGCTCCAGCGTGATGTTATCCAAAGTGGTTTTTCCGTTGAAGATGTACCAGCCGGTGTAGAGCATCAGGCACAGTGCTGCAAACAGCCAGCCACTAGAGGCGAGTGTCGGCGCAATTGTGCCGCTGGACCACAGCTGCCAGCCCCACACCACGGCCGGTCCAATCAGAGCCGTTGCCAGTACCTTGAAAGGCACTGAAAATGCACTCGACTCCACGCGCCCGCCAGTCGGGGTGAAAGTAAATAACTCAGGTGTTGTCATTGCAGTTTGGTCAAATGTCGATGCGCACGGTCACTTATTTCATTTCTTGAACAGGTCATCAATTTTTTTCTGCTCGTCTGCAGCAGCCTTGTCTGCGGCTTTGTCAGTTTCTGCCGCCGTCAATGGTTCTGTGCTGACAGGTACGGGTAGCTCGCCCGGTTTAAGTGCAGCCGCTGGCATAACTTCTTCTGGAGGCATTTCGATCTTGACTTTATCAATGTCGACGATGATTTCTTTGTCCAGAAACATCGTTACCGATTGCGGCACAAAAATCACGATACCTACCAAAATAACTTGCATGCAGACCCAGGGGATGGCACCCAGGTAAATATCGTTCGATTTAACCGCTTCGGGGATCCGTTTGTCTTTAAACAGCGTGTCCGCAATCCCTCGAAGGTAGAACAGCGCAAAACCAAACGGCGGGTGCATAAAGCTGGTTTGCAAGTTGACACACAGCAACACACCGAACCAGATCAGGTTGATGCCCATTTTGTCGGCTACCGGGGCGAGCATGGGTACGATGATGAAGGCAATTTCAAAAAAGTCGAGGAAGAATGCCAGGAAAAATACAAATACATTGACGACAATCAAAAAGCCTGTCACGCCACCCGGCAGGCCTGTCAGCAGGTGTTCCACCCACTTGGCACCATCGACACCCTGGAAAACCTGACTGAAGACGCGTGAGCCAATCAAAATAAAGACCACCATCGCCGTCAGCCGCATGGTGCCTGTCATGGCCTCCCACAACAGCGCCACCGAGAGTCGTTTTGAAATAGCCGCCAGTATCAATGCACCCACCACACCCATCGCGCCGGCCTCGGTCGGTGTGGCGATGGCTGACTTTTGAAATGGCAAACCACCCATCGAACCGAGTACGGTAAAAATCAAAATCGCTGACGGCACGATGCCACGCAGGCATTTTTTGGCCAACGGCCAGCCGTTGAGCGTACGCTCTGATGCGGGAATAGCCGGCAGGTAGTCAGGCTTGACGCGGGTCAGCATGAAGGTGTACAGCGCAAACATGGCCACTTGCAAGAGCGAAGGACCCCAAGCGCCCTTGTACATGTCGCCCACCGGGCGACCCAACTGATCCGCCAGTACCACCAGTACCAATGATGGTGGCACCAACTGCGTGATGGTGCCCGATGCAGCCAGCACGCCGGTGGCGTAGCGCATGTTGTAGTTGTACTTCATCATCACGGGCAGGGAGATCAAGGCCATGGCAATGACTTGGCCCGCCACCGTGCCAGTGATCGCGCCCAAAATAAAGCCGACGATGATGACGGAGTAGCCAATACCGCCACGCGCCGGGCCAAACAGTTGGCCCATCGAGTCAAGCATGTCTTCGGCCAAGCCGCATTTTTCGAGGATAGTGCCCATGAAGGTGAAAAACGGAATCGCCAGCAGCAATTCGTTGCTCAAAATCGAAAAGATCGATATCGGCAAATTACCCATGAAGGCCGCCGGAAACCAGCCCATCTGAATGGCGTAAAAACCGCTAGCCAAGCCAAGAGCCGAGAGTGAAAAAGCGACTGGAAAACCAATCAACATGATGACGATAAGCCCGGCAAACATCACCGGTGCGAAATTTTCCATTTGCATTTTATTTTTCCTGAAATCGATTTTTACTGAAGCAACGTGTCAATGAACAGACGTTTATTGCAGTGGCTTCTCGTAATGGGTGTCCATTTCATACTTGCCCTGGAGATAGGCAACGCGCTTGATGATTTCAGCGCAGCCTTGTATCCACATCATGCCGAAACCCAGCGGCAGAGCCAAAATGGCAGGCCAGCGGATCAGGCCGCCAGCGTTTTGTGACATCTCGCCAGAAAACAGTGCCTTGATGAAGTACGGGTATGACAGGTAGGCTAGCAAGCCAATCACCGGCAGCAAGAAAAACACCAAACCAAACAGGTCGACATAGACCCGGCCGTTGCCTTCAAGTTTGGCGTAAATCAAGTCCACCCGAACATGTTCGTTCAGCTTTAAAACGATCGGTGCACCAATCATCACGATGTAGGCAAACAGGTACCACTGAATTTCAATAAAAGCGTTGGAGCTCCAGTCAAAACCGTAGCGAACAAAAGCATTGGCCGCACAAATCATGGCAGCAAACAGCACCGCCCAAGAGGCGATTTTGCCGAGCTGTTCGGAAATCCAATCGGATAAGAGCGCTAGTTTGAGGAGGGCTGACACGGGGGGTCTCCGGGAAAATAACTGTTGATACGAATAGTTTTGTCAAAAACAAAACAGAATAGTATCCGCTGACCGACCGCTGGCACTGAATAAATCCTGACAAATGGATGCAGGGTATTCCCGAATTTCTATCTTAATAAACGCTGACGCCACTGCCAGTGCGCACTTCGCCAACCATCGCAGCGTCAGGAAAGCCTTGACTGTGAAAGATTTCCAGGACTTGCGCTGCAACATCGGGGCTGCAAGACACCAAGAGGCCGCCCGATGTTTGTGGGTCGCTCAGCAAGGCTTTATCGGCTTCAGCAAAACCCGTCGGCAGGACCACCTCATCGCCATAACTTTCCCAGTTGCGGCCTGATGCACCCGTCACACAGCCTTGCTCCGCCAGTTCGCGTACGCCCGCTATCAGGGGCATGCGTGCCCAGTCCAGGCATATTTGCAATTTTGCACCGCGCGCCAGTTCTAGCGTGTGCCCGGCCAGGCCGAAGCCGGTGATGTCGGTCAGCGCGTGGACGCCATCCAGCGCGGCCAGCGCAATGCCCGGTTTGTTCAGTTGTGTGGTGACTTCAATCATCTTGGCGTAGCCTGCGGGCGGCAGCATTTCTTTTTTCAGTGCGGCTGACAAAATGCCCACGCCCAGCGGTTTGCTCATCACCAGCACATCGCCTACCTTGGCACCTGAATTCTTTTTAACCCTCGACGGATGCACCAAGCCGAGTACCACCAAGCCATAAATGGGCTCGACAGAATCAATCGTATGGCCGCCTGCAATCGGAATGCCAGCGTCGCGGCAAACGTCTTGCCCGCCGCGCAAAATGGCGCCAATCGTCTCCAACGGCAGCACGTTGATGGGCATACCCACCAAGCCCAGCGCCATGATGGGTGTGCCGCCCATGGCGTAGACGTCGCTGATGGCATTGGTCGCGGCAATCCGGCCAAAGTCATACGGGTCATCGACGATGGGCATGAAAAAGTCGGTGGTGGCTATCAGGGCCTGGTTTTCGTTCAACAGATACACGGCTGCGTCGTCAGCGGTTTCAATACCTACCAAAAGCTCGGGCGGGATCGGCAGGTTGCTGGAGTTTTTGAGAATTTCGCTTAACACACCCGGTGCAATTTTGCAGCCGCAACCGCCGCCGTGCGACAGGCTGGTCAGGCGCGGGGCGGTGAGTGTGGTGAGTTTGTCTGGGGCGTTCATGCGGATTCTTTCAATGCGGAGTTGACCAATTTTAAAACAAGGCGCTTTTCAAGAGCAGGCTCAAAAAATTCAGCCCGCTGTGCGCACTGGCTTTGTAAATGCATCAAAAACGCAGGCTCAGTGGCGCAGCGTTTGACCAGCTCGGCCAAGCCTGCTGCATCTCCCACTTTAAAATAACCTGCATAGTCAGCACCGAGCATGCCCAGATTGCCACTGATGCGCGAGGCCAGCACCGGCGTGCCCGACTGTACGGCTTCCAAAATCACGTGAGCGCCGCCCTCCATCAACGAGCTGTTGACCAGCACATGGGCGCGCTTGATGCGTTGGCGGGTTTCGGCTCTAGGCAAGCCACCTCGCCACCGGTAATGCGCTGTTTGAGCTGCGGCTGCGCGCGCCGCAGCAGCCAGCGCAGGGTCCAGCCCATCGCCTATCTGGTCAAAATAGGCCGCGCCAGCGCACAACTTGGCAGCCTGTATGAAGGTTAGTGGGTCTTTCTCGTCACGCAGGTGGCCGACCATCAAGGCCTGGAAGCGCGTAGCAGATTTAACCGCAGGTTTCAAGCGCGGCGCAGACTGAAAAATCACCTGCGCTTTGTGTCTCAGCTGTTTTGGCAGTTCTGCCAAGCCGGCTTCTTGCAACACCACCAGATGCGTGGCCAGCGCTAAAGAGGTCTGGGCATCCGCATCAGTTTGAATATCCCGGTACAAGTCGGTACCCGTCAGAACAAGGATCAAAGGTTTACCCGGATGCTGAGCCGCCCAAGTGTGAATCGACAGTGCGGATCGGCGCGCATGCAAGGCCACCATGGCGGTAAATTTCACGTCACTATCCCGCCAGATCTGGCAGATGGAGGTGTCACAATAGCTGGAAATAAACCTCGCCCAGCGGTGTGCGGTATGCCAATTTCCATTGTTGGCATCTGCCCTTGCCGGGCTTACCAGGACTATTGTTGACTTCAAGCAAAGCACCTTTTGGGTCGGCCACCGTTACGGCAGGCCAGATTGATTTGCCCACCATGCGTGGCAGCGGTAAAGCCTTGCTGTCACTCGCATTGATGGATGCGCGCAATCATACGCTGTACCTTTTCTCACACTATCAAAAAGCGCTTGAAAGCGTTGACTATGCCGTGCCGCAGCTTGAGACGGTTAACCCACCCCTGTGGGAACTAGGGCATATTGGCTGGTTCCAAGAATGGTGGATTTCCCGCAACATGCAGCGCGCTTTAGGGGTGCGTTGCGAGCCAGACCACGCACGGCTGGCCAGCATTGAGCCGAATGCTGATAGCTGGTGGGACTCCACCCATGTGGCGCACAAGACGCGTTGGGCGCTTGATTTCCCAGACGCGAACAGCATTCGTGCGTATTTGCTGGAGACGCTGGAAAGCACGCTGGACTTGCTTGATAAAGCCCATGAAACCGACGCCGCGCTTTACTTTTACAGGCTGTGTTTGTTTCATGAAGATATGCATGCTGAAGCGCTGGTTCACATGGCACAAACACTGGGTTTGAAGCTGGACCCGACCCTGCAGCAGGCCTTCACGCCTGCTCCCATGAGCATGCGCGAGCCGATATTGGTACCCGCTTGTGTATGGCAAATGGGCAGCGCAGACGATGGCTTTTCTTTTGACAATGAAAGGCCACAGTTCCGCCTGCAAGTGCCAGAATTTGAAATTGATGCCCAGCCCGTGACATGGTCGCAATATGTAGAGTTTGTCGATGACGGCGGCTATGACAGAGATGAACTGTGGAGCGCTGAAGGCTGGCATTGGCTGCAAAAGCTGGCTGGCGGTGAGGGCAGAAGAGGCCCGCGTTACGTTGACCAGATCGGTGTGGCCAGCGGCGCAGTCATGCAAACCCGCTTTGGCACAGCCCGCCGCATGCACGGCAACCAACCTGCCATGCACATGACGTGGTATGAAGCCGATGCCTGGTGCCGCTGGGCCGGGCGGCGCTTGCCGTTTGAAGTCGAATGGGAAGTCGCCGCCCACACCGCATCCAAGCGCGGGTTTTTGTGGGGAAACGTGTGGGAGTGGACCGGGTCGACGTTCAGGGGTTTTGAAGGTTTTAAAGCCGACCCCTACACCGACTATTCACAGCCCTGGTTCGGCAACCATAAAGTCCTGCGCGGCGCATCGTTTGCCACCCGCGCCCGCATGAAAAACCCCAAGTACCGTAACTTTTATCTGCCTGAGCGGGATGATATGTTTTGTGGGTTCAGGTCTTGTTCTATTGTGTAGGTCGGGTTAGCCCTCAGGCGTAACCCGACGAATCCGTGGCGTGGCAAATAACCGGGGATGTCGGGTTACGCTTTGCTAACCCGACTTACGGGATCTAAGCCGACACAACGCCTATGCAATATTGACGTGTATTCGCTCGGCTGGCACTTTCTTTTTCACTTTGGTCACGCCTGAAAGGCAGCCCATTTTTGCGTGTCATGAAGCAGTTGACATTTTGCGTGCCGCTTTTCGGCGGGTACGTGATGCCAGTCCTTTCGAGATTGATGCGATGGTTGTTTTGCCAGACCATCTGCATTGCATCTGGACGATGCCCCTAGCGACGCAGATTTCGCCACGCGTTGGCGTTTGATGGTGTTGGGCACGAATGTCGTCGGTGACTTGTAGGTCTCGTCCATGCGCCAGCTTGAGGGCACGGTGCGTCTGTGTCTGCGAAGAACACGAGCCAGACCGGTCACCGGCTTGATTGCCAATCTTTGAACGGTGAAGTGGTCAATAAAAACACCGCACTCTTAGCAATCATCTCCTCCACGTGTCGCAGACTCAGCGGATAGGCCACATACCAGCGCACGCACGTGAGCATCACATCCAGCGGGTAGTCGGTCCGAGTGAGCATCTTGCGCAGGGCGCTGTTGGTTGCGCTTTTGCGTAAATCAAGCATGCGCTTGATTGTCGGATGCCCTGATCACGGCAGAACCCACTTTACAGCCCAATAACATCTATATATTTGAAGGCCAAATAGTATGAAGCGCATGTCGACAGACACACCTTGGAAGCTGCGCTGAAGTCAGCAAGGCCGTCAGATTGCGCGGGCTGTACGCGTAATGGTTAGCCCTAATGGCGGGAGCAACAGGCGATACCGATACTTATCTGCCAAAGTGCATTCGCTAGCCGCGGCGTTGGCACAGGACGACAGGGGGGACGCTCACCCCCGACCTTCAGGAGCCCAGCCAATGGCCAGTGTTTCGATAATCGCAGTCCAGAAGAACTTCGGCGAGGTGCCTATCCTCCACGGCGTGGACATCGAGATCCTTGATGGCTCATTCACCGTGTTGGTCGGCCCATCCGGTTGCGGCAAGTCGACGCTGCTGCGCATGATCGCCGGGCTGGAGCAGATCAGCGGCGGCGAGATCCGCATCGGCGATAAGCGTGTCAACGACGTTCCGCCGAAAGCACGCGATATCGCGATGGTGTTCCAGAATTACGCGCTTTACCCGCACATGACCGTCCGCGAGAACATGGCCTTTGCACTGGAACTTGCCAAACAAGACCGGGCTACGATAACCAGCAAAGTTGCCCGCGCCGCCGAGATCCTGGCGCTGGGCGCGCTGCTGGATCGCTACCCGCGCCAGCTGTCGGGCGGCCAGCGCCAGCGCGTCGCGATGGGCCGTGCGATCGTACGGGACCCGCAGGTATTTTTGTTCGACGAGCCGCTTTCCAACCTCGATGCCAAGTTGCGCGTAGCGATGCGCAGTGAAATCAAAGAACTGCACCAGCGCTTGAAGACCACTTCGATCTATGTCACGCACGATCAGATTGAGGCCATGACGATGGGCGATCAGATTGTCGTGATGCGCGACGGCCGGATCGAGCAGACCGGCAGCCCGCTGGATCTTTACGACCACCCGGCCAACCAGTTCGTCGCGGGCTTTATTGGCTCGCCGGCGATGAATTTCCTGCCGGGTACGCTGCTGCGCGCAGGCTCTACGGCGTACATTAAATTGAACGACGGCACCCAGCTCGACGCGCCTCCGCGCGCGGGTGGCACCGACGGCCAGCCGATCATCTTTGGCACGCGGCCCGAACACCTGACCCTCGCCGATGGCGGCGGCATCGCGGCGCGCGTGGTGGTGATGGAGCCCACTGGCATGGACACCTTTGTGGCCTGCCGACACGAGGGGGTCGACCTCTCGGCGGTTTTCCGCGAACGCCACGACTTCGCGCCGGGCAGCACCATTCACCTGCTACCCGACCTGCAACGCGCGCACCTGTTTGATGCGGGTACCGGCCAGCGCCTGGCGGCCTGAAAAAATAGCGTTCCCCCTCACTACAAAACTGATCACACAAGGAGATAAGCCATGACTGAATTCAATCGCCGAAAGTTCCTCGAGGGTTCCGCAGGTGTCGCTGCTACAGCCGCGCTCGGCACCGGTGCTGCTGTCTGGGCACCCGCGGTACACGCGCAGACGCTTGCTTACAAGCCCGAAAATGGTGCAAAGCTGCGCGTGCTGCGCTGGAGCCGGTTCGTGCAGGGCGACATCGACGCCTACATGGTCAACGTCAAGAAGTTCACCGCGAAGACCGGCATCGAGGTGCGAGTCGACAGCGAAGGCTGGGAAGACGTGCGCCCGAAAGCCGCGGTGGCTGCCAACACCGGCGCTGGGCCAGACATTATCCTGTCGACTAACGACGATGCGAACCTCTACCCAGACAAGCTGCTCGATGTGACCGACCTGGCCACCTACCTTGGCAAGAAATACGGCGGCTGGTACCCGGCCTGCGAGGCCTATCTCCGCCCGGACGGCAAGAAGTGGATCGGCCTGGGACTTGGCGCAGCAGGCGCGATGATCGTCTATCGCCAGAGTCAGGTGAAGGCGGCCGGCTTTGACGTCTTCCCGAAAGACACCACCGGATTTCTGGCGCTACTCAAGGCGCTGCACGCCAAGGGCACGCCGGCCGGGTTTGCGCTGGGCAACGCCACCGGTGATGGCCTGTGGGCTAACTGGTTGATGTGGTCGCACGGTGGTCAACTGGTCAGCAAAGACAACAAGGTGGTGATCGACAGCCCAGAAACGATCAGGGCGCTTGAGTATGCCAAAGAGATGTACGCGACCTTTATTCCGGGCACGCTGTCGTGGCTCGACCCGAACAATAACAAGGCATTCCTGGACAGCCAGATCAGCCTCACCAACAACGGCATCTCGATCTACTACGCCACCAAGACCTCGACCGATCCCAAAGTCCAGGCGCTGAAAGATGACATCCAGCACGCGACCTACCCCATCGGTCCGGTCGGTGTGCCGACTGAGTCGCACATCTTCTTCAACCAGATGATCATGAAGTACACCAAGTACCCGCAGGCCGCCAAGGAGTTCCTGCGCTTCATGATGGAGCAGGAACAGTTTGACCCCTGGCTCACGGCGTCCGGCGGCTACGTCGCGCCACCATTGGCCGAGTACGCTAAGTCGGCGGTCTGGACCTCTGATCCGAAGCACACGCCCTACCGGGATTGTGTGAAGAACCTGCGACCCGCCGGGTATGCGGGCAAGCTCGGCTACGCGTCGGCGGGGGCTGGGGCCGACTTTATCGTTGTCAACATGGTGGCCGAGGCGGCCAGCGGGTCCAAGACGCCGAAGGAAGCGGCCGATCGGGCGCAGAAGCGCGCCGAGCGGTATTACAAAGTCTGATTTTCACAAGATCTGACGCTTTCACATGCTTGAAAGGTTGCAGAACAGCCGCAACGCGCTCGGGCTCATTTTCATGTTGCCCGCAGCCTTGCTGCTGCTGCTGTTCCTCACCTACCCGCTTGGGCTGGGGGTGTGGCTCGGCTTCACCGACGCCAAGATAGGCCGGCCCGGCGCGTGGATCGGGATTGAGAACTACGTTTTCCTCGCGACCGACAGCGTCACCCAACTGGCGCTGTTCAACACGCTTTTCTACACCACCATCGCCAGCGTTTTGAAGTTTTTTCTCGGCCTGTGGCTGGCTCTGCTGCTGAACAAAAATCTGCGCTTCAAGAGCTTCTTCCGGGCGGTGATCCTGCTGCCTTACATCGTGCCGACGGCGCTGTCGGCAATCGCCTTCTGGTGGCTCTTCGACGCGCAGTTTTCGGTTATCAGCTGGGTGTTGGTGGAGTTGGGAATCATCGACAAGTACATTGACTTTCTCGGCAGCCCTTGGAATGCACGCTTCTCGGTCATCGCTGCAAACGTCTGGCGCGGCGTGCCCTTCGTTGCGATCACGCTGCTGGCCGGGCTGCAGACCATCTCGCCGTCTTATTACGAGGCGTCGGCGATTGACGGCGCCACCCCATGGCAGCAGTTCCGCCACGTGACACTGCCGCTACTCACGCCGATCATCGCGGTGGTCATGACCTTCTCGGTGCTGTTCACCTTCACCGACTTCCAGCTGATTTACGTCATCACGCGCGGCGGCCCGCTTAACGCCACGCACCTGATGGCCACGCTGTCGTTTCAACGCGCGATCTCGGGTGGCGCGCTGGGCGAAGGCGCGGCCATATCGATCGCGATGGTGCCGTTCTTGCTGGCCGCCATCATGTTCAGCTACTTTGGACTGCAGCGCCGCGCATGGCAACAAGGGGGCGCCGACAAATGATTCCAGCTGTAATTGAATCCGATAAGTCGTTGCTTTGCCTTGCCGTGTTCATGCACTGTTTGCGGCTTCGCGCCAACTTTCGAATCGAATGGGAGCTGGAATGAGTGCCGACAAAAGCGCCGACACGGTCGGCATGGGTTATCTCGATACCACCTCGCGCAAGCTGGTCACGGTCTACCTGCCGCTGTGCATCTTCCTGTTTGTGCTGCTGTTTCCGTTCTACTGGATGGGTATCACCTCGTTCAAGCCGAATAACGAGCTACTTTCGCGCGACGGTAACCCGTTCTGGATCATTGCGCCGACGCTTGCACATTTTAAAAAGTTGCTGTTCGACACCGCCTACCCGCAGTGGATGTGGAATACCGTGCTGGTCTCGGTGGTCTCGACCGTCATCTCGCTCACTGCCTCGGTGCTGGCCGCCTACGCGATTGAGCGGCTGCGCTTCACCGGGTCTAAGTACGTGGGGCTGGGCATCTTTCTGGCGTACCTAGTACCGCCCTCGATCCTGTTCATCCCGCTGGCCTCGGTGGTGTTCCAGATGGGCCTGTTTGACACCCGGCTGGCGTTGATCCTGACCTACCCCACATTCCTGATTCCGTTTTGTACCTGGCTGCTGATGGGGTACTTCCGGTCGATCCCGTTCGAGCTGGAAGAATGCGCGCTGATAGACGGCGCCACGCGCTGGCAGATCCTCACCAAAATCGTGCTGCCGCTGGCGGTGCCTGGGCTGATATCAGCCGGCATTTTCGCGTTCACGCTGTCTTGGAATGAGTTCATCTATGCGCTGACCTTCGTATCTTCCAGCGAGATCAAGACCTTGCCGGTCGGTGTGGTCACCGAGCTGGTCGAAGGCGACGTGTACCACTGGGGATCGCTGATGGCCGGTGCGCTGCTCGGCTCGCTGCCGGTTGCATTCGTCTACTCGTTTTTCGTCGAGTACTACGTGTCGGGGATGACGGGGTCGGTCAAGGAATGACTACGGGGCTGGCAGAGCTGGGTTCGCCCTAATGCCTTAACGAAAAAAAGGGCGTATCTTGCGTGGGTTAGCAAATTTTTTGTTCCAACCCTTATTTAGGAGTGCGCCATGTTTGCATTACCCCGTCGTCGTTTGTTGGCCAGCGCCTTGGTGGGCATGTTGGGAGCTTTGAGCGCCCTGCCTACTGTTGCGCAGAATTATCCCGCGCGCCCGATTACGCTCATAGTGCCTTGGGGAGCCGGCGGCGGAACCGATGCAACCGCTCGAATCATTGGCAGTCTGCTTGAAAAAGATTTGGGTCAACCGGTCACCGTTGTCAACCGCACAGGCGGCAGTGGCGTGGTGGGCCATGCGGCCATTGCATCGGCACAAGCCGACGGCTACACCATTGGCTTGGCCACCGTTGAGATCGGCATGATGCATTGGCAAGGCTTAACCGAACTCACCAGCACTTCATACACCGCCATTGGTCTGGTCAATGCAGACCCTGCTGGCGTTCAAGTTCGGGCCGATTCACCTTACAAAACCGTCAGCGAATTGTTGGCAGCCATCAAAGCAAACCCAGGCAAATTTAAAGCTTCTGGTACAGGTCAGGGCGGCATTTGGCACTTGGCCATTGCTGGCCTCTTGCGCGACCAAAAAATAGACCCGGCAGCGTTGCCATGGGTGCCTAGCAACGGTGCAGCGCCTGGCTTGCAAGACATGGTTGCCGGCGGCATTGAAGTGGCACCCGTCTCTTTGCCTGAGGCGCGTTCTTTGATTGATGCAGGCAAAGTCAGGAGTTTGGCCATCATGAATGACAAGCCCTCTGCGCTCTACCCCAATGTTCCGACCCTCAAATCAGCCATTGGCAGTGATTGGACCATGGCCGCATGGCGCGGCATTGTGGCGCCCAAAGGCTTGCCAGCACCGGTTCGCGACAAGTTGGCGGAAGCCGTTCGCAAAGTGGCCGCTAGCAAAGAGTACAACGACTTCATGACAAGCCGCGGCTTTGGTGTGATCTATGCCGGCCCAGATGACTTTGCCAGGTTCATGGTCAAGTCGAATTCAGAGTTAGGCGCCACCATGAAGGCTGTGGGCCTGGCTAAGTAAGACCATGAAAATACACGACGCCATATTGGGGCTGTTCTTTTTGGTATTGGGCAGCTTGGTGCTCTTTGCCGTGCGAGGGTTCCCCAATATTCCGGGGCAGCCAGTGGGTCCTGCACTTTTCCCTAGCTTAATTGCGACGGGCCTTTGCGTCTCTGGCGCTATTTTGGTTTACAAAGGCTTCCAAAACCGAACGCCTGGTGCTTGGTTTGCTTGGGAAGAGTGGGTCCACTCACCTCGACATGTGATTGCCTTGTGCGTTCTTTTGGCCTCGGTGGTTTTCTACATTTTGTTGGCAAACGAACTTGGATTTTTCTTCACAAGCTTCCTCATGCTGGTGGCTTTGTTCAAGGCTCTCCGGGTCAGCTGGCGTCGAACCTTGATTGTTGCCGTGGTTGCAACACTGTTAGTCCACTTTGCTTTTTACAAACTTTTGCGAGTTCCCCTGCCGTGGGGTGTTCTGACCCCTTGGGCTTGGTGAAATTGTTGACATCGCTTATTCAGTCAGTCGTATGAATTAGGAGCCTCCCTATGTGGACAGCCATTGGTCAAGCGTTCTCCATGGTCTTCGAGCCCTACACCCTGATGGTGATGGTGGTGGCATCCCTTTACGGTTTGTTCGTTGGAGCCGTGCCTGGACTCACAGCCACCATGGCCACAGCCTTGCTGGTGCCGGTCACTTTTTTCATGCCGCCCATCCCGGCTATTGCGGCCATGGTGACGGCCACAGCCATGGCCATCTTCTCAGGTGATATTCCAGGTTGCCTTTTAAGAATTCCAGGAACACCCGCCTCGGCGGCCTACACCGATGAAGCGTTTGCCATGACCAAAAAGGGGCAAGCCGAGTTGGCCCTAGGTGCTGGCTTGGTTTTCTCTGCAGTAGGTGGCCTGTTTGGAACTCTGGTGCTGATTTTGGCGGCGCCGGCATTGGCCGACTTTGCTTTGAATTTCAGTTCATTTGAATATTTTTGGTTGGTGCTACTGGGCTTAACTTGTGCCGTTTTTATCACCTCTGACCAACCCCTTAAAGGCATCATTACTTTATTGCTTGGCTTGCTGGTGGCCTGTGTGGGTCTTGGTAACCCTGCAGGTTTCCCGCGCTTCACATTTGGTAATGCAGAAATGACAGGCGGCATTGGCATGATCGCCATGATGATCGGCATGTTTGCCATTTCTGAAATCATTCGATTTGTGGTCGACACCAGCCCACCTGCCGTGTTGGTGGTTGAAAAAGTGGGCAGCGTGCTGTCGGGCCAATGGGCACTGGCTAAAAAATACCCTGTTCAAATTTTGCGGGGTAGCGCACTTGGAACCGCTGTAGGCGCTTTGCCAGGCGCGGGCGCCGACATTGCGGCATGGATGTCTTACGCCATGAGCAAGAAATTTTCAAAGGAACCCGAAAAGTTTGGCACAGGCCACGTGGAGGGCATTGTTGAATCTGGTTCTGCCAACAACAGCGCTTTAGCAGGCGCCTGGATTCCGGCGCTGGTGTTTGGAATACCTGGTGACTCCATCACAGCCATCGTGATTGGTGTTCTTTACATGAAGAACATGAACCCAGGGCCAGCACTTTTCACCACCAATCCGCAAAATATTTATGCAGTATTTTTGCTCTTCATCGTCGCCAACATCATCATGATTCCGTTGGGCATTTTGTGCATCAAAGTGTCCAAACGCATTTTGTTGGTGCCGCGTGAAGTTCTCATGCCCTTGATTTTGCTATTTTGTGTGGTCGGTACCTTTGCCATCAACAATTCCATGTTTGAAGTGGGCATCATGTTGGTCGCGGGCATCTTGGCCTACATTTTAGAAGCTAATAAATTCCCCATCGCACCTGCTATTTTGGGCGTGGTCTTGGGTGGCATGCTGGAAGAAAACTTCATCACATCCATGATCAAATCAAATGGCGATCTGAGTGCCTTCTTGGCGCGCCCCATTGCCCTTGGCTTGGCCGTGGTGTGTTTTCTGGTTTGGACTTGGCCACTGATTGCCAAACTGCTGTTTAAACCTTCAAACTCTCAAACTGCCTGAGGCATCTCAACCTCAAGTTTCTGGGCCCAAGTATTGAGAGTCGGCATGATGCTTGGATAGAGCGTCAAGCCCTTTAAAAGGCTTTCAGCCTTATGCTGCAAGCCCCTTTCACCAGGCGTCCTGACATGCTGCTCAGGATTGGCGGGTTTCGAGTTGTGGCAATTGCGCACAACCTGATCCATTTGTCTTATATAGGCGCTTTTGCCGGCAAATGCATTGGGATCAATGATCTGTAGAAAAACAGTGGCGCCCCACCCTTCAGCAGGATCAGCACGACCGTGACCCGCCAAGCCACCCGTCAAAGCTTCAACCATCAAACTTAAACCATAGCCTTTGTGACCCGAATCCATTCCACCTAATGGCAGGATGGTGCCTTTAGGCTCCTGAAAGAGCACCGCTGGATCGGTACTTGGGTGGCCAAGCCCATCCATTACCCATGCTGCAGGGAGCGGCTTGTTCTCTGCAAACATGCGGTTGGTCATGCCATTGGTAGTGGCTGAAGTGGACACATCCACCATGATGGGCATGTGTGAAGTGGGCAAGCCATATGACACAGGGTTGGGCGTAAAAACAGGGTCCAAGCCCCCAAAGGGTGCAACACTTTTGGAGTTGGGATCTGAACAATGCAACTGCAGTAGCATGCCCTGGTCTGTGGCGCGTTGGTGGTACGCCGCTAAGCATGCGATGTGATGGCTGCGCTTGATCACAACCGTACAGGTGCCCTGCAATTTGGCTCGATCGATGGCCACTTGCATGGCTTGCAAAACCAACCAGGGACCAGGCAATCGATTGCCATCCCAGGTGAGGGCCGCAGGAAAGTCAGAGATGGTGACTGGCGCACCTTCAGTGCGCATGCTGCCTTTTTCAATTTCTGCCAAGTAGGGGGCCAGCAAAGCCAGGCCATGGGTTGTATGCCCCAGCAAGTCAGCCTCTACCAAAACTTCGGCAACAGACTTTGCCATGTCAGGGGCGAGGCCCGCAGACTGCAATAAGTTGACTGCAAATGAGACCAGTTCTGTTGTTTTGTATTTCATAAACGATTCACATGCCCTTTCCATACAACCATACCGCAAAGTGGCGTATTCATGGCCATCGACACAGAAAATTTTTAAAACATCTCCAAGGTGAGGTGTACTGTCGGCTGGGTTGATTGGGCGTTTCTTCAGCGATGCTGTCCTAGATGTCCTGATCAAGCTCAATGCACTCCGACACGGGCAGTGAGCGGAAGTTGAAATCAGCGGTGTTCATGCCGCGTGGCTAGCCCAAAAGTCAGCGGAGTCGCATGAGGGGAAGTCCAAAATCCGTTATTTCCAAATAGGTTGCGAGATTTAACCTAGAAAAAGCAGTTGGATGCACCTGAATGTGCCGCGAGCGGCGCGTCCAGCAA
>JBBAPP010000012.1:0-12495 GCA_040400775.1 Polaromonas sp.
CTTAAACAGGTTGACCGACTTGCGTTGACAAACAGCAGGGTGGAATCCTTCACCATCTTGTTGGTGCGCGCGATCTTCAGCTATTCGAATTTTGGCAAATGCCACTACGCGTGAACTGAACGCTTTATAGGAAACTTGTGCATGCGAATGGGCCGCCAGGTTCGTGGTGGGAGCGAAAACTACCCCCCGCACCAGGAGATGTCAGTCCATGCAAAATTATGCGGTCGCATCGCAAGGGGATCATTTTGTGATCAGGCGCTCTGGCACTGGCAGTTCGTCATGCTCGTCGATGGCGGGCACCGGAAGAAAGGCTGGGTCATCCCACTCGGTCACAAAAGCCGAAGCCGGTACCTGCACCGACCGGCCAGCGACCTTCATCTCACGCGTTCGCAACTGCGGGTGGTTGATCAGATCGTGTACCGAGTTGATGGCGCCGTAAGCGGTCTGCGCCTCAGTCAGCCGGTCTACCGCCTCGGCATAAGTGAGCCGGCCGAACACCGCCTGCACGACCGCGTCCAGCACAGTGCGGTTCTGGACGCGGGCGCGATTACCGGTGAAGCGTGGGTCGGCCGCAATGCTTTCATCCTCCAGCACCACCTTGCAAAAGCTTAACCATTCACGCTCGTTCTGAATCGAAAGCACAACCTCGCGGCCTTCGCTGCAAGTAAAAGCGCCATAGGGTGCAATGCTGGGGTGCTTCAGGCCGACACGTTCGGGCGCACCCTCGCCGTAACGAGCCTGCAGATAGGGCACAGCCATGAGTTCGGCCGCCGAGTCAAAAAGCGATACTTTCACGCCGCTGCCGCGGCCAGTGCGCTCGCGCTGCAGCAAAGCCTGCTGGACGCCGATCAGCGCGTTCATGCCCGCGCTGATATCGCATATCGAGACCCCGATGCGGCCCCAAGGACCCGGTGCACCACTCACAGCCACCAGGCCACTTTCGGCCTGCACCAACAAGTCGTAGGCCTTGAGTTGGTGCAGCGGGCCGGTTTCACCGTAACCAGAAATGTCGCAAGTGATGAGGCGTGGATACTTTTCGCGCAGCGCCTGCGCGCCAAAACCCAGCCGCTCGGCCGCACCGGGGGCAAGATTCTGGATGAATACGTCAGCTACAGCAAGCAGATCACGCAAAACCGCCTTGCCGTCCTCACTGCGCAGGTCGAGTGCGACCGATTCCTTACCCCGGTTGATCCACACGAAATACGACGACTCGCCAAAAACGGCGCTGTCATAGCCACGCGCGAAGTCGCCCTCCAGCCGCTCAATCTTGATCACGCGGGCGCCGGCGTCGGCAAGTTTGCTTGAGCAATAGGGAGCCGCCACTGCCTGCTCCAGCGCAATGACGATCAGGCCTTCAAGGGGTTTAGTGCGCATATTCGCTTGGTTTGAATCGGGCTCAATAAAGGGAAGTACAGCGTTACAGGTAGCAATTCACCACCGTTTTGGTGGTGCTGACTTCCTCGAGTGCCATCAGGCCTTTTTCACGACCATGACCGCTGCGCTTGGTTCCACCGAAGGGCAGCTCAACGCCACCACCAGCGCCATAGCAATTGATGAAGACCTGACCCGAGACAATGCGCCGGGCCATGCGCTGCTGACGCGCGCCATCGCGTGTCCAGACACCGGCCACCAAGCCAAATTCAGTGCCGTTGGCCAGCGCCACGGCTTCATCCTCGTCGTCGAACACCTGCACCGCCAATACTGGCCCGAAGACCTCCTGGCGCACCAGCGCATTATTGGCTGGCACCGGCCCGAAGACCGACGGCGGTACGAAGAAACCGTTTTTCAGGGTAGCTGGAACTATCGATTGCGCCACCAGCGGCAGACCGTCACGCCGCGCGTTTTCGATGAAGCCAAGCACCTTGTCCTGTTGCGTCTGGTTTATCAGGGGCCCCAGATCGGCGTCCTGGTCAGGCGTACCGATATGAACCGCCGCAAAGCGTGCAGCCAGCATGACCATAAACGCGTCAAAGACGCTGCGCTCTACCAGTACGCGGCTGCCGGCCGAACAGGTTTGCCCGGCGTTCTGCGTAATGGCCTTGCACACCGTGTTAGCTGCAGCCTCCAGGTCCGCGTCGGCAAATACGACTTGAGGCGACTTGCCGCCAAGTTCAAGTACCACGGGCACGTGGTGGATGGCCGCAGATTCCTGCACCAGGCGACCCACTTCAGGGGATCCGGTAAACGACACGAAGTTGATGCCAGGGTGTCGCGTCAAGGCAGCGCCGGCCTGCTCGCCAAGGCCGGTGACGATGTTCAGTGCACCTGCGGGAAACCCGGCCTCGATTGCCAGTGCGCCCAGTTCCATGCAGACCAAACAGGCTTCCTCGGCCGGTTTGAGTACGGTCGCATTGCCCATGGCCAAGGCTGGCGCGAGGGTGCGGCCGAACATCTGTGCGGGATAGTTCCAGGGTGTGATGTGCGCGGTGACGCCCAGCGGCTCGCGCACCACGCTGACGTTGTAGCCGTTGAGGTAGGGAATCACCTCGCCGTGAATTTTGTCGGCTGCGCCGCCGTAAAACTCAAAGTAGCGGGCCACGGCACGGATGTCGGCGCGTGCCTGTGAAATCGGCTTGCCGGTGTCATGGGCCTCGACCCAGGCCAGCCGCTCTTCACTGGCCAGCACCAGCGAGGCGAAATTCAACATCAGGCGGCCGCGCTCGGTGGCGGTAACAAACCCCCACTCACCGTCCAGAGCGGCGCGCGCTGCGGCAACGGCCAGGTCGATTTCAACGCTGCCCCCGCTAGCAAGCCAGGCGAAACATTCGCCAGTGGCGGGCGCGATGACTGGCAGGGGCATGCCAGTACTGTCGACCCAGCGGTTGCCAATCAGGTGACCATAGCGCGGCTGTGCGGCCTGCTGGCCGGTGGCACTTGGATAAAGCTCAGAGTTATTGCAACGCATCGTCAACTTCGTAAAAGGGGATCGCAGAACACGAAAAAAAACATATCAAGCTTGTATCTTCCGGTTTGGCTTGTGCGTAGTCCATCGGGATTTGGTCAACGCCGACTTGTTGAATTTCGAACTAGCCCAGTGAAGGGGCGCAGTTGGCGCCACATGGCTTTTCAGGTATGCCCAATGTCTGCGTGGGCGTCGTGAAGGGCTCGAAGTTTAAAGACCATGCGCTAAGCTCGCCGCCACAGCACCGGGCCTGGCGGCACAGCAATACCGCTAAACTGATTTGCGGTTGTTCACCCTCAGAAAATCAAGCAGCTTGGCCAGCGAGGTATTGCCGGATCGCTCTTTCTTCACACACAACAGCATGCGTCGCTCGGCCCACTCTTCTGTGAGCGGGCGCACCACCAGGCCCAGGCCCTTGCCCAACACATTGGCGGCCTGATATGGCAGCAGGCCCAGGCCCAGGCCCGCGTCGACCATCCGGCAAACCGCTTCAAAGCTGCGCACCTGGACGCGCAGCTGCATCGTGCGCTCGGCAATAACAGCCTGTTCAGCCAATAAACGCATCATGGATGAGCCACTTTCTAGCGCGATCAATTCATCGTCCAGCACATCGGTAAATTTCATGTGCGCCACGGCTGTCAGCGGATGGTCGGGTTTCATCACCACCGCCACGCGGTCGGTGGAATAAACAAAAGTGTCTAGGCCCTCGGTGCTGATGCCTTCAACGATGATGCCCAGATCAGCCTCGGCTGCCAGCAGCGCCGAAACAACATCACGGCTCCAGCGCTCCTCGACTACCAACCGCACATCCGGGCTGGCCCGCCCAAAAGCGGCAAGATCATCGGGTAGGGATTCGGTCATGACCGACGTATTGGCGAGAATCCGGAGCGCACCCTTGCGGCCGTCGGCGTGGTCACGCATCTCCGCCTGCATCTGGTTCATCTCGACCAGCAGGGTCTTGGCATGCGGCAGAAGTGCGGCGCCAGCCGGCGTAACGTCGACGCCGCGTGACGAACGCTCAAGCAGTGTGGTCTTGAAGCGGTGCTCAAGCAGCGCCATGCGGCGGCTTGCTGCGGCCAAGCCGATGTGCGAGGCCTCGGCAGCCTTGGTCAGGCTGCGAAGTTCGGCGGCGCGAACAAACAAAGCCAGCGAGTCGATGTCAGGTAGCATATCTAGAAGTCCGGTTGCAGACAGGAGTATCGCAGCGTGGCATTCGCCGTCAGGGGGGCAAACCCGCAGTTTCGGAAACCTCTGCCAGGCGGCACACAGAATTCTTTACCGCATGGCGATGGCGATGGCGAATGCATCCAGTTGCAGGACGCCCGCATGATCCACACGAAGCTCCCGCCAGGGTGAAGTGGCCCTGCTGGCGGCATAAGCCTGCCAGGCAGCCGCATCCATGACGCGGGCTGGCACGGTGCCGCCAACGGAGACGTCAACCGCTTGGCCTGTGAGGTTGGCGATCAGCCAGTCGGTCTGGTCGTCGCATGCGCTTGCCAGCGCTACAACATGCATGGCGTTCGACACGGACACGGAGTGCAGAGTCTTCAGACGGGCAAGTTGCTCCAGCACGAAGAAGGTGGGGTTCCGCAGCAGACGGCCATCAGAGGTTTCATCCAGCACACCGGCATCTCCGCGCAGGCTCATCACGCTTACGGCTTCAGCGCCTGCCCGAGCTGCCTGAGCCACATGACCTAACAACCACGCGGCACCAAACAGCCCACGGGTGCGCGGATCGCGCCCTGCGAGTGCAATACGCCGCGTGCCGTCTGATGCGGGTTGCCTACCCAGTGGACTGCTGCGGGCGCCCAGGCTGCTGGGGCCGATGCGCAGGGCACGCCCCGGATAACGTGCACGCGCGGTCGCCAACAGCGAGGGGAGACTTTGCAGGCCAGCCATTGGTGCAAAGTCGTCAGCACCGTGCACGATTGGGCAAACAGTGAAGCTGAGAAAATCTGCCGGGCCCACGTCGTCCATGCGGTTGAACTGAGCAAAAAAGTGAGGCGTACCTCCGCCGATGGCACTGCCGGGAAAAGCCTGTCGAGCAGCCGCAACCACCGACGGCGTGCTTTGAAGTACCGCCACCGATTCAGGCTGGATACCAGCACCACGTAACGCCATCGCTAACCGGGCCAGTGATGCCTTCGTGAGCACGCCTGAAAAGTCCAGTCTTAAGCGCGCTCCAGATACGAATAAAAGCTGCGCAATGCCCGTCCACAGGACCGGCTGCTCGGGCTGGGACAGCGTCAGGTGCAGCAGCGAAGGCGATATGCCGGCCAGCGCCGCCTGTACCGATGGCGATGCCAGCGCATCGGCCGGTGCGATCGCCAGACCCAGCCGCGGCATCCTGGCTACCTCAGCGTACGCGTGCAGATTTACCACCCGCTCCTGCAGATGTGCAAAGTCAAGCGGTACAGAAGCCAGTTCAATACGCAGAGTCAGCGACTGCTCAATCGCCACGCCGCCGCGCAGAACATAGGGTCTCGGCAGCGTATTTGATCGGCTGTAAGTTTTAAATGAGGCGTCGGCGTTGTTGCGTTGGTCCTCAAATTCGAAGTCGTCCCCCGTAAATCGGACCTGCGCCCAATGACCTGGCGCGAATTCATGGCTAATACCACGCACCCCGGTAAACGGCGGCCACGGTGGCACCTGCTCGGGAAAGGTGGATCGGCGGATGCGGCCGTCCACATGCTCAACTTCAAGGGCTCGCCCCATGGCGTGCATGGGATGCAGCAGGCACAGGCCAATGCGGTTAGTCAAAAGATCACCACGCGGCACCGCACGCGCCTGTAGGCTGACCGTGCCAAGCGCGTCGCCTTGCAGCGTGAGCTGCAGGTCGATCATCGGTTGCGTGGGGATGGTGCCTTCGAGTTCCAGCAAAAAGCCGTCCCCTTCAACCTTATGCTCGACACGCGTGAACACCGGCTCAGGCGTACCCCAGTCGGGGTCACGATAGAGAAAAGTGACGCCGTGCCAAACTTCGCAGCCGGCAACCACTAGGTCGACAATCTGGCCGCCGCGCAGCGTCATCGACAGCGGCCCAGCGCGCAGTGCCAGCACAAAGGGAAGCGGCTCGTCCGTACCGTAAAGTGCGGTGAGGACAGAGGCATCCATCGCCAGAGCCGTTGCCGGCCGTTGTTCAGATGGTCCGGCCACCGTCCACTGGCAACTCGACGCCGGTAATGAAGCACGACGCGTCGCTGGCCAGGTAGAGCGCAGCCTGCGCCACGTCGTCTGGCGTGGAAAGTCGGCCTAGGGGAATGCCGGCAACGACTTTGGCACGGCTCTCCGGCGTATCCGCCGTACCGAGAAATTGCTCGATGAGGCCGGTGGCACCCATCACCGGACAGATGGCATTGACGCGGATGTTGTCGGGGCCGAGTTCGGCGGCCATCGACTTGCTCAACAAGTTCACTGCTCCCTTTGAGGCGTTGTACCAGGTCAGGCCTGGGCGCGGGCGAATGCCTGCGGTGGAACCGACGTTGATGATCGAGCCTTGTCGGCGCTGGCGCATCAGCGGCACGATCGCGTGGGTCATGTGAAATATCGATTTGACGTTGACGTTGAAGACGCGGTCAAAGGTGGCCTCATCGACATCGAGCATGGGCTGGCTTCGATGCGTGGTACCCGCGTTGTTGACCACAATATCCGGTATGCCGAAGGCATCGACGCAGGCCTGTACCGCAGCCTGCACATCAGCCGATTTCGACACATCACAAGCCACTGCCCGTGCCGAAGGTCCAAGGCTGGCAGCAACCTGGGAGGCTTTAGCCCCGTCGAGGTCGGCAATCATCACACGAGCGCCCTGCGCCACGAACAGACGGGCGATGCCCTCGCCAAATCCACCCGCCGCACCGGTGACCAATGCAATTTTTCCTTGTAATTGGGTCATGGCGCGTCTCAAGGCCAGAGAATTTGCGTTTCCACCGAGATGATGGGGGAAACGTCTTTGGCGAAGCTGGGCAGATCGGCCAGCAGGGTCTTGCCCTCGGGGCTTTGAAGCGAAGCGACCAGCGCATCTTCAGAATCAAACCATAGTTCGGAGAAACCGTCATAGTCGAAATTAGGGAAACGCTGGCGATCCACCAGATTTACGGAATAGCGGCGCAGGCCAGGCAGCTTTACGCACAGCGGTGCATGGGTCTTGAGCCAGTGTTCGACGAATTGCTCGTGGGTAATGCCGTCTTTTTTCCGCAATATGCCAAGGCGTTTAGTGTAAGTTTTTTGCATTTTTTCTATGACTTGTATGAACTGCCATGCGCGTCTGAACGACGGACAGGTAACGGATATTAAGTTGGCTGCCTGCGCTGCGCCATTTGAATTTAGGCAAATTGCTCTTTGCAGTATTCGAAGGAGGCCGCCATCCTCGGCCAACATGCGTGATCAAGGAATGGCTTTTCTGCATATTTTCTTTAGACTCTTTCTGCTCCAGAGTTACATTTTTTTTAGCATCCAGAACAGCGCTTTTGCGCCCAAAGGGCTTTTGCAAATCCGCGCGATACCCAACGCTTTGGAAGTCTTTTATTCTAGATCTGAAAAAAATTTATCAGTTTTAGATGGCTGTCAAAAATGCAGAAGTCACGCAACAAAAATTTGCATAAACACTCGTTAAAGATGCGCCTGCAATCGCTATTTGTCATGCAGTACATGGCTTGAAACAAGCTGCTTTGCATCTCAATATAAACGTCAAATCGCACTTGAAAGCCGTGCTTTTGCAGCCTGCGCTTGTGCCCGTCAGAAGCCTTCACGACGCTGATGCGTACCGACCTGAAATTCAGCCGTTTTAATGCGGCATGGATCAAGGATCAGGCCCACCCCGGACTCGACCCGAAGTCCTGGATGACAGCCAAGTGTTTGGCTCGGGCACCGTTTAAACTGGCGAGACCCACCGCCTATGGCTGCCTTGTGCGCAAGCGTGATGACTCCTGAAACTTTTCCTAGGACCCTTTCCAGGCCGGGCTTTTTTTCAGCCCAAACGCCTGTACGCCCGCGCGAAAATCGTCGCTGCCGTAACACAGCCGAACCAGGTCTTCATCGGCTGGCAGATCATGGCTGACCAAGCGGCGCAGACCTTCCTTGCTGACGCTTTGGGTCAGGGGCGCAAGCGCCGCAAGGCGTTCACACAGCTTGTCCAGATTCACATCGATCTCGCTGGCTTCGACCAACTGCAACAAAAAACCGCAGGCCAGCGCTTCGTCGGCCGTCAACAGCTCGGCCAGCATCAGCATGCGTTTGACGCGAGGCATGCCGAACACGGCGCAAAGCCGAGCCAGATTGGCCACCGACAGGCAGTTACCCAGGGTTTTGGCAATCGGCACGCCGAAGCGGGAATCCGCCGTGGCAATGCGGAAGTCGCAGGCCGTGGCAATTGCCAGGCCACCGCCGATGGTCCAACCCTCGATCACGGCCAGTGTAGGCATGGGTAGAGATTCCAACTTGGCGATGCACAGGTCGATCTGCTTTTCGTAGGCAACCCCGTCTTCGCCGCTGCTGAAAGTGGTGAACTGCGCGATGTCGGTTCCGGCTACAAAGGCCTGGCCGCCGGCACCGCGAAAACTCACGACGCGGACCGAGCTGTCGGATCTGAGCTGCTGGCAGATCTGACCAAGCTGTTCGTACATGGCCCAGGTCATGGCGTTGCGCGCAGCTGGACGATCAAACACCACCGACGCCACGCCGGCACGGATAGTCAGATGAACGGTGCCGAGGCTCATGCCGAGAAAGCGCCTTGCTGGCCCAACTTCTGCTGCTCGGCGGCGCTGATGCCCAGTTCGGCCAGCACCTCGGCCGTGTGTTCGCCCAGACGCGGCGGATGGCGGCGTACCTGCTGGGGGGTGCCGGACATTTTTACGGCAAAGCCGATGTTGGGCACCTTGCCTTCAACCGGGTGGTCGATCTCCATGCGCATCTCGCGTGCCTTGGCATGGTCGCTGTCGAAGGCTTCGGGGTAGGTCAGTATCGGACCGGCGGGAATCCCCGCCTCAAGAAAGGTCGAAACCCAATAGTCCTTGGGCTTGAGACGAAAGGTCTTTTCCAGCTCCACCTCCAGCGCATGCCGATGGGCCAGGCGCAGAGAAATGGTTGAGAAACGTTCGTCGGCCAGCAGCTCCTCGCGGCGTATCAGCTTGCACAGCTGCAACCACAGCTTTTGGTTGTTGGCGCCCATCACGAAATAGCCGTCGGCGCAAGCCATCGCCTGATACGGTGCGGTCATTTTGTTCGAGGTACCCAGCGGCTCTGGCGGTTTGCCGGTGCCCCAGTAATCGCAAATATCCCATACCGAAAAAGCCAGCGCCGAGTCGAACAGAGATGCATCCACATGTTGGCCCTGGCCGCTGGTTTTGGCGCCTATGAAGGCCGATAGCGTGGCATACACCGCGAACAGCGCGCAGCCGATGTCGGCCACAGGTACGCCAGCCTTGACCGGTGGGCCGCCGGGATAGCCGGTGACACTCATCACGCCCGACATCGCCTGCGCCATCAAATCAAAGCCTGGCCGGTCCGACCAGGGGCCAGTCTGGCCGAAGCCGGAGATGCTGGTGTAGACCAGGCGGGGGTTGACCTCTTTCAACACCTCGTAGCCCAGACCGAGTTTTTTCATTGCGCCGGGTCGATAGTTCTCCAGCAGGATGTCGGCATCCTTCGCCAGCTGTAGCAGCAACGCCCTGCCCGCTTCCGACTTGAGGTTGAGCGCAACACTGCGCTTGTTGCGGTTCATGTTCAGGAAGCCCAGCGAATCGGGCCCCTTCATCTTGAACCCCATGGCGCCGCGCGTCTGATCACCGCCGCCGGGGGGCTCGATCTTGATCACGTCAGCCCCCATGTCGGCCAGCAGCATGCAGGCATAAGGCCCGGCCATGACCTGGCTGATGTCGAGCACGCGCACACCCTCAAGGGGAAGTTTTTTCATCTGAGATGTTCCGTTGGCTTTTCTGCTTCAGTGCCAGGGCGAAACCGGCGCTGCCGGGCCGCAGATGACGACCCTGAGGGGGCTGAGGAGCCGCGCGACCCAAAGCCTGCCTGCGCAGGCTTGGACGGCTCCTGTACAGCACCGCCTTTGGCGGGGGTGCCGAATGGCCGGAGCCATAGCAGCGGGGAAATCAACTCTCTGCCTTGACGCCACCGTCCTTGATGATTTTGGCCCACTTTATCTGCTCGGCGCGCATGAAGTCACCAAACTTCTCGGTCGAGCCTCCGCCGTCCTGGGCGCCCGAGGCGGCCAGCTTTTCCATCACATCGGGCATCAGCATGACCTTGTTGAGATCCTCATTCATGCGCTTGGCCATGGCCACCGGCATCTTCGCGGGACCGGCCAGACCGTACCAGGTGGTTGCCTCAAAGCCGGGGAAGCCAGACTCGGCCATAGTCGGGACGTTGGCGTAGGCTGGCACGCGCTGCAGGCGCGTTTGCGCCAGGGCGATGGCCTTGCCGCTTTTCACATGGGGCGTGGCCGCCGTCATGGTGTCGAAGCTGTATTGAATCGTGCCGCCGATCAGGTCGGTGAGCATCGGCCCCGAACCCTTATAAGGCACATGGATCGCGTCGACCCTGGCGGCCAGCTTGAACATTTCAAGCGCCAGGTGCTGGGCTGAGCCGCTGCCGGCAGAGCCAAAACTGACCTTGCCTGGGTTGGCGCGGCACAACTCGACCAGATCCTTCACGGTCTTAGCCGGCTGGTTTTCGTTGCAAATCAGCAGGTTGGGCGTGACACCGACCAGCACAACAGGCTGAAAATCTTTTGCCGCGTCGTAGTTCACTTTTTGCAAGGCGGGCGTGATGGCCTGGCTATTGATGTGCGCCATCAGCAACGTGGCGCCGTCGCCCGGCTGTTTGGCCACGTAATCGGCAGCGATGGTGCCAGAGGCACCCGCCCTGTTCTCAACGATGATCTGCGTCTTCCACATCTCGCCAAGCTTCTGGCCGATCACGCGCGCCAGGATATCGGTGCCGCCGCCCGGCGCAAAACCGACAATGATGCGAATCGGCCCGTTGGGCAGATTTTGCGCCAAAAGCAGGGATGGAAAGCTCAGGGCCGCGGCGCCAGCGGTCACAAGGGTTCTGCGTTGCATAAATGCCTCCAGTGGGTTGCGATTGAAATTTTCAAAAAAGAGCGAAAAACCAGGAAATAAACCAAGCAAGTGAAAAATGTGGTCAAGCTGCCTTGCGGGCCGGCACAGTAGCTGCGTGGCTAGAAAAATAATCCATCGCCGCCTGCACGCCCGAGCCTGCCAGCTTGACACCGGCCAGCTTCAAACCCATTTCACAGCCTGCCAATGCGGCCATCAGCGTCAGGTCATTGCAGTCACCCAAATGGCCAATCCGAAACATCTTGCCTTTTACCTTGCCCAAACCCGTGCCCAGCGAACAATCAAAGCGCTCATAGATGATTTTGCGCAGCGCATCGGCATCCACACCCTCAGGGGTCATCACACCCGTCAGTACTGGTGAATACAGCGCAGGGTCAGCGCACTGGATGGGCAGGCCCCAGGCCTTGACGGCTCCGCGAACGCCTTCGGCCCAGCGCTGATGGCGGGCAAACACCGCATCCAGCCCGTGCTCGAGAAGCATGTCGCAGGCTTCGCTTAAGGCATACAGCAAATTGGTATTGGGAGTAGACGGCCAATAGCCGCTTTTGTTCATCTCAATGATCTCGTCCCAAGCCCAGAAGGCTTTGGGCAGCGTGGCTTTTTTACTCGCCTCCATCGCTTTGACGGACACCGCGTTAAAGCTGATGCCCGGCGGCAACATCAGTCCTTTTTGCGAGCCACTGATCGTCACGTCAACGCCCCAGGCATCATGACAATAGTCAGCCGATGCCAGGCCTGAGATGGTGTCTACCAGCAACAGTGCAGGGTGCCTGGCTGCGTCAATCGCCTTGCGCACGGCAGCAATATTACTGGTCACGCCGGTCGATGTTTCGTTATGCACCACGCACACAGCTTTGATGCTGTGGGCGGTGTCGGCCTTCAAACGCGCTTCAATCAAATGCGCCTGCACGCCATGCCGCCACACTTCTGCACCGGGGTGGCCCATCACTTCAGCCTTCAGACCCAAACGGGTTGCCAGCTTTTGCCACAGCCAGGCAAAGTGGCCGGTCTCGTACATCAACACATGGTCGCCAGCGCTGAGCGTGTTGACCAATGCCGCCTCCCACGCGCCCGTGCCCGAAGCCGGGTAAATGATGACAGGTTGGCTGGTTTTGAAGATTTTCTTCACGTCGGCCAAGACCTTCAAACCCAGCGCAGCAAACTCGGGGCCACGGTGGTCAATGGTCGGGTAGCTCATGGCCCGCAAAATACGATCGGGTACCGGTGACGGGCCAGGAATTTGCAAAAAATGGCGTCCCGTGGGATGAAAGTCCAGCGTCAACATACAAAGTTTCTCCGTGAAATTATTCCTATTTTTTGCATACAAAACGTATTTGTCAAGAAAATTAACACTAATTTAATGGTAAGTACTGAGTTTGACAGGTTTTAATTTTGCATACAAAATAGATTTATGACCGCTGACATCATTGCCATTCCGAGAGCCGCCTTGCACGAACAAGCCGCCCACCGCCTGCGCCACATGCTGGTTGAAAACCGCATTGCGCC
>JBBAPP010000012.1:12595-23822 GCA_040400775.1 Polaromonas sp.
CGCTACGCCACCGATGCGTCGATCTACCAGGTCATGCCGGTTGGCGTGTTTGTGCCGCGTACGACTGGCGACGTTAGAACTGCGCTCGATATTTGCCGTGACCTGAACGTGCCCATCGTGGCACGCGGTGGCGGTACCAGCCAGTGCGGACAGACCGTGGGCGCAGGTTTGGTGATTGACTACAGCAAACATTTGCGCAGCATCTTGCGCGTAGATCCGGAAAACCGCGAGGTGGACGTGGAACCCGGCATCGTGCTGGACCACTTGAACGCCGCGCTTAAAAAACACGGGCTTTGGTACCCGGTGGATGTCTCCACCAGCGCGCAAGCCACACTGGGCGGTATGGCCGGCAACAACTCTTGCGGCAGCCGCAGCATTGCTTACGGCAACATGGTGCACAACGTGCTGGGGGCCAGCGTGTGGCGGTCTGACGGCGGCCTGCTTGAACTGGGCCGCTATGACCAGGCCAGCGGTGACGCGCGTGCGCTGGGTGACTACGTTAAAACTTTGTCTGATGAACTGAGGCCAGAACTGCAAGCGCATTGGCCCAAAGTTTTGCGCCGCGTGGCCGGCTACAACCTGGACATCTTCAACAACCAGAACGAAAAGCCGTACACCCACGACGGCTCGGTCAACCTGGCGCACCTGCTGGTGGGCAGTGAAGGCACGCTGGGTTTAACCCGGTCACTGACCTTGAAGTTAAGCGCCTTGCCGCGCACCAAAGTGCTGGGCGTGGTGAACTTCCCGACCTTTCACAAGGCTATGGATTCTGCGCAGCACATCGTCAAGCTAGGCGATGGCTTGCTCACTGCCGTTGAGCTGGTAGACCGCACCATGATTGAGCTGTCGCTGCAAAACCCGGCCTTTGCGCCCACCGTGCGCACGGCCCTGATTGGCAAGCCCGATGCGATTTTGCTGGTGGAGTTTTCAGGTGACAACAAAGCTGATTTGTTGCCAAAAATCAAACAGCTGGTGGAGCTGATGGGCGATTTGGGTCTGCCCGACTCAGTGGTTGAAATGATCGAAGATGCCCCACAAAAAAATCTCTGGGAAGTCCGCAAAGCCGGCCTGAACATCATGATGAGCCTGAAGGGCGATGGCAAACCCGTGAGCTTTATTGAAGACTGCGCCGTGCCGCTGGCGCACTTGGCTGACTACACAGACGGCCTGACAGAAGTGTTTAAAAAACATGGCAGCAAGGGCACTTGGTACGCACATGCTTCAGTCGGTACTTTGCATGTACGGCCCATACTGGACATGCGCCGCGAAGGGGCTGCCAAGATGCGCGCGATTGCGCAGGAAGCATCAGAATTGGTACGCAAATACAAAGGCGCTTACAGCGGCGAGCATGGCGACGGCCTGTGCCGGGGCGAATGGATTGAATGGCAGTTTGGCCCGAAGATCAACCAGGCCTTTGGCAAGATTAAAAGCTATCTCGACCCCATTAATTTGCTCAGCCCGCAGCGCATCATCAACCCGCCGCGCATGGACGATAGACGCCTGATGCGCTTTGCGCCCAGCTACAAAGTCATTCCGATTAAAACCGCGCTCGACTGGAGTGCATGGAATGTGCAAAACGACCCCGTCACAGAGCAAACCAGCGCCCCCGGCACGGGCGGCGATACAGCCCAGGGCTTTGCCAAAGCCGTAGAGATGTGCAACAACAATGGCCACTGCCGGAAATTTGATGCAGGCACGATGTGCCCCAGTTACCGCGTTACGCGTGATGAAAAAGATTCGACGCGTGGACGGGCGAATACGCTGCGGCTGGCGTTGTCAGGGCAACTGGGGACACCCTCACCCCTGCCCTCTCCCGTGCTCGGGAGAGGGAGTGAACTGCCCCCTCTCCCTTTGCGGGAAGAGGGTTGGGGTGAGGGAGCGTTAGACGCCGTCAAAGAAGCGCTGGACCTGTGCGTGGGCTGCAAGGGATGCAAGCGCGACTGCCCGACCGGCGTGGACATGGCCAAGATGAAGGTGGAATTTTTGCACCACTACAAGGCTAAACACGGCTACACGCTCAAGGACAAGCTGGTCGCCCACCTGCCCGACTACGCGCACTGGGCCAGCCGGCTGGCGCCACTGCTAAACCTGCGCGACAAAATTCCCGGCCTGGCGGCGCTGAGCGAGAAGTTCACAGGTTTTTCAGCCAAGCGCACGCTGCCGCAGTGGAAGCGCAACACTTTCTGGAAACAGCTCGGCAACGGAGCGGCTGCATCCCATTCCCTCGGGGCTACACCCCGTCCCGTTCTTCCTGAGCTTGTCGAAGGGCTTCGACAAGCCCAGCCCGAACGGATGGGGATTCAAGGAGGACGGGTTTGGAGTGCCACCCGCGAACAAGTGCTGGCAGCCAGCAAACCAGCCGTTCTGTTTGTCGACACCTTTAACGGCTACTTTGAATCCGATAACGCCTTTGCAGCCCTCAGAGTGCTGCAAGCCGCCGGATACACCGTACACGTCGCCAGCAAATCAGCGCCTGATGGCAAAGCGCTGTGCTGTGGCAGAACCTACCTCGCCGGCGGTATGCTGGACCATGCCAAGGTCAAGGCAGGCGAGTTGGTCAACGCCCTGCTGCCCTTTGCAGAAAAAGGTATCGCCATCGTCGGGCTGGAGCCGTCCTGCCTGCTGACACTACGCGACGAAACGCTGGTCATGGGCTTGGGCCAGGCAGCGCAAACTGTCAGCCAGCATGCGCTGCTGCTGGAAGAGTTTTTGGCACGCGAAGCCGCAGCAGGCAAGCTCGAAGAACTCAAACAAAAACTGAGACCAACAACCCAGCCCATCTTGCTACACGGTCACTGCCATCAAAAGGCTTTTGGCGCAGTCAGCCCCATCATGGATGTGCTCAGGCTCATCCCCGGCGCGCAACCCGAATTGATTGAATCCAGCTGCTGCGGCATGGCAGGCAGCTTTGGCTACGAGGCAGAGCACTACGACGTGTCGATGCAAATGGCGGAGCTGACCCTGCTACCCGCCATACGCCAGCACCCCCATGCCATCTTGGTAGCAGATGGCACCAGTTGCCGGCATCAGATCAAAGACGGCGCTGCGCGTGAGGCCGTACATGTGGCAGCTTTATTGGCCAAGCAGTTGGTTTGAGGAACTAAAATGCTATGTTTTTTATAGCAAATTACGCCGATATTTATTGGCTTACAGGCATAAAAGACACTAAAAACAGACTTTTCAAGTAGTTTCAAGCCCGTTTCGAAGCCCAAATCCACAGTGCAATGCCGCCTAAGACCATTGGCACGCACAGCCACTGGCCCATGCTCATGCCCAACTGCAAAATGCCCAGATGTGCATCCGGTTCGCGGAAAAATTCTGCGATGAATCGAAACGCGCCATAGCCGAACAAAAAAGCGCCTGATACCTGCCCTATTTTGCGGGGTTTGCGCGCATACACCCACAGCAGCACAAACAGCAGCAAGCCTTCAAGTAAAAACTGGTAAATCTGCGACGGGTGGCGCGGTAGGTCACCGCCACCTCTAAAAATCATGCCCCACGCTAGCGATGGGTCAGCCACCCGGCCCCAGAGCTCGCCATTCATAAAGTTACCAGCACGCCCAGCGGCCAGCCCGGTGGGCACGCAGGGTGCAATAAAGTCCATGACTTGCAGCCAAGGCCGCTGTCGTGTGCGTGCAAACCACCACTGCGACACCAAAACGCCAATCAAGCCGCCATGAAAGCTCATACCGCCCTGCCAGACGTAAAAAATCTCCAGGGGATGGCTGGCGTAGTAAGCAGGCTTGTAAAACAGGCAATAGCCGACGCGCCCGCCAATCACCACACCCATGACGCCCATGAACAAAATGTCTTCAATGTCTGGCTTGCTCCACACACCAGGCCCTGTCACCGTGGCGAAGGGCCGATGCTTCAGCCGCAAAGTCGCCAAAAAGAAAAATAAGCCAAAAGCGGCCAGATACGTCAGGCCGTACCAGTGAATGGCCAGCGGCCCGAGTTGCAGGGCAACGGGATCAATTGCGGGATGAATGAGCATGTGAGTATTTTGCACGTTCTGTGTGACCCACCCAAACATAGGTGAGCCAAGCAAATACAATGAAACTTTTGAAACCCACGCCATTAAGAGATACCCCCATGGAAATCAAAACAATTACTCTGAATCCACGTAGCAAAAACATTACCGAAGGCAAGTCACGCGCGCCCAACCGCTCGATGTACTACGCCATGGGTTACGAGACAGCCGACTTTAAAAAACCCATGATTGGGGTGGCCAACGGGCACAGCACTATCACGCCATGTAACAGCGGCCTGCAAAAGCTGGCTGACGCCGCTATTGCAGCGATTGAAGCAGCAGGCGGCAATGCGCAGGTGTTTGGTACACCGACTATTTCTGACGGCATGGCGATGGGCACCGAAGGGATGAAATATTCACTGGTGTCGCGCGAGGTCATCAGCGACTGTATCGAGACCTGCGTGCAGGGCCAGTGGATGGACGGCGTGTTGGTGGTGGGCGGCTGTGACAAAAACATGCCCGGTGGCCTGATGGGCATGCTGCGCGCCAATGTTCCCGCCATTTATGTTTACGGCGGCACGATATTGCCGGGCAGCTACAAGGGCGTTGACCTGAACATCGTCAGCGTGTTTGAAGCTGTGGGTGAAAACGCCGCAGGCCGCATGTCCGACGAAGACCTGTTGCAGATCGAGCGCCGCGCCGTTCCCGGCACCGGCAGTTGCGGCGGCATGTATACGGCAAATACCATGTCCAGCGCGTTTGAGGCGCTGGGTATTTCACTGCCGTATTCCAGCACCATGGCCAACCCGCACGACGAAAAAATGAATTCAGCGGCGGAGTCAGCGAGAGTGTTGATTGAAGCAGTCAAAAAAGATATCAAGCCGCGTGACATCGTGACGAAAAAAGCGATAGAAAACGCAGTCGCGGTGATCATGGCCACGGGGGGGTCTACCAACGCCGTGCTGCACTTTTTAGCCATCGCCCACACGGCTGGCGTTGAATGGTCGATCGATGACTTTGAGCGTATTCGCGTTAAAACGCCGGTGCTCTGCAACTTAAAGCCATCTGGCAAATATTTGGCGGTGGACCTGCACAAGGCTGGTGGTATTCCGCAAGTCATGAAGATGCTGCTGGTGGCTGGCCTGCTGCATGGCGACTGCCTGACCATTAGTGGCCAGACCATCGCTGAAGTACTGAAAGATATCCCCGATATGCCGCGTGCTGACCAGGACGTGATTCTGCCCATCGGTCATCCGATGTATGCACAAGGGCATTTGGCGATTCTGAAAGGTAATTTGTCGCCCGAGGGCGCAGTCGCCAAAATCACCGGCCTGAAGAACCCGGTCATGACCGGCCCGGCACGTGTTTTTGAAAATGAAGAGTCAGGCCTGGCTGCGATTTTGGATGGGAAAATTGTCGCCGGCGACGTGATGGTGCTGCGCTACCTGGGTCCTAAAGGTGGGCCTGGCATGCCTGAAATGCTGGCCCCCACAGGTGCACTGGTGGGTGCCGGCTTAGGCGAAAGCGTGGGCTTGATTACTGATGGGCGTTTCTCAGGCGGTACCTGGGGTATGGTCGTCGGCCATGTGGCACCTGAGGCGGCAGCGGGTGGGAATATCGCTTTTATTCAGGAAGGTGATTCGGTCACCATTGACGCCAAGCAGTTGCTGCTGCAGCTGAACATCAGCGACGAAGAACTGGCCAAACGCAAAGTCGGTTGGGTTGCGCCCAAGCCACGTTACACGCGCGGCGTACAGGCCAAGTTTGCCTTCAATGCATCCAGCGCCAGCAAAGGTGCAGTGTTGGACGATTATTGATTTATTTGTTGCCTGAACGACAGCAGGCGTACTTGTTTGCGCCGCTTGTTAAGGTGGTCTGGCCTTGGCGAGCGTCAACCCAGTCAACTGCATCACCGTTAAATAGCAACAACTTAAGCTGTTACGACTCTAAAGGACAATTGATGAAACGTTTGCTCACTACCGGCGCTGCTTTAGTCGCCGTCTTTTCAGTACCAACGCCAGCACTGGCTGATATGGCTCTGGCCAGTGCCAAAAACTGTATGGCTTGCCATGCAGTTGAAAAAAAACTGGTCGGCCCATCCTACAAAGACATTGCCAGCAAATACGCAGGCCAAGCCGACGCCGTCGACAAACTGGCTGGCAAAGTCATCAAGGGCGGCGCTGGTGTTTGGGGGCCTGTGCCAATGCCGGCAAACGCGCAAATCAACGATGCGGATGCCAAGAAACTGGTACTTTGGATCATGGCTGGTTCCAAGTGATTTTTTAAGCCTCAGGCGTAAAAAAGCCCGCTACCAGCGGGCTTTTTTAGGTCTGCGCGCTTACAGATTTTCAGACAGCTGATCGAGAATGGCAGGATTCTCCAAAGTCGACGTATCCTGCGTCATTGCCTCGCCCTTGGCAATGCCGCGCAACAAACGGCGCATTATTTTGCCGCTGCGGGTTTTAGGCAGGTTATCACCAAAACGGATGTCTTTGGGCTTTGCAATCGGCCCGATTTGTTTGCCCACCCAGTCGCGCAATTCTTTGGCAATGGCTTTGGCTTCGTCGCCCGTCGGACGCGAGCGCTTAAGCACCACAAACGCCACAATTGCCTCGCCTGTCAAATCATCTGGCCGCCCGACCACTGCAGCCTCGGCTACCAACGTGCTGTGTGCGACCAAGGCAGATTCAATTTCCATCGTGCCCATGCGGTGGCCAGATACGTTCAATACATCATCAATACGGCCAGTGATGCGAAAGTAGCCGTTGTCTTTGTTCCTGACAGCGCCATCGCCCGCCAGGTAAATCGTACCGCCCATTTCAGGCGGAAAGTAGGCTTTCTTGAACCGCTCAGGGTCGCCCCAAATGGTGCGAATCATTGACGGCCATGGACGTTTGACCACCAACATACCGCCGGCGCCATTTGGCAGATCGTTGCCAGTCTCATCAACAATCGCTGCCATGATGCCAGGCAAGGGCAGCGTGCAGCTACCGGGCACCAAAGGCGTGGCACCGGGCAGCGGCGTGATCATGTGGCCACCGGTTTCGGTTTGCCAAAAAGTGTCCACCACTGGGCAGCGCTCGCCACCGACGTTTTTGTAGTACCACATCCAGGCTTCAGGGTTAATCGGTTCGCCAACCGAGCCGAGGATCCGCAGGCTGCTCAAGTCAGACCTTGCTGGGTGTACCTTTTCATCCGCTTCAGCGGCTTTGATGAGTGACCGAATAGCTGTGGGTGCGGTGTAGAAAATCGACACCTTGTGGCGCTCAATCATTTGCCAAAAGCGGCCAGCGTTCGGGAAGGTTGGGATACCTTCAAAAATCACTTGCGTCGCACCCGCTGCCAGTGGACCGTAGGCGACGTAGGTGTGGCCAGTAATCCAACCAATATCAGCGGTACACCAAAACACGTCAGAGGCTTGCAAATCAAACGTCCAATCCATTGTCAACTTGGCCCATAGCAAGTAGCCACCCGTGCTGTGCTGCACGCCCTTGGGTTTGCCGGTTGAGCCGGATGTGTAGAGCACAAATAAGGGATGCTCTGCGCCGACAAATTCAGGCGCGCATTCAGGTGCAGCTTTGGCCGTGACTTCATGCATCAGGCTGTCGCGCCCGTCCAACATATGGCAAGCGGTGGCGGTGCGCTGGTAGACGATGACGTTTTTAATCGACTCGCAGCCACCCATGGCCAGGCCCTCGTCAACGATGGCCTTGAGTGGCAACTCTTTACCGCCGCGCAATTGATAGTTAGCTGTAATCACGGCTACCGCGCCTGCGTCCATGATGCGTTCTTGCAAACTCTTGGCTGAAAAGCCGCCAAATACCACCGAGTGGGTTGCGCCTATGCGGGCGCAGGCTTGCATGGCGACTACGCCTTCGACCGTCATGGGCATATAGATGACGACGCGGTCACCTTTTTGAATCCCCATGGCTTTCAATGCGCTGGCAAACTGGCTGACTTTGGCGTGCAGCGCTTTGTAGGTGACGTTGACAACGGTGCCGTCGTCGCCTTCAAAAATAATGGCTTTTTTGTGCTCTGTGGGTGTACCCAAATGGCGGTCCAGGCAGTTGTACGATGCGTTGAGTTGGCCATCTGCAAACCACGTGTAAAACGGTGCATTTGACGCATTTAAAACTTCGGTAAATGGCTTTTTCCAGGTCAAATTTTCACGTGCCAGACGGGCCCAAAAACCTTCAAAGTCTTTGTCCGCCTCGGCGCACAAGGCGTTGTACGTATCCATACCCGTAATACGAGCCGACTGGGCAAATGCAGCGCTGGGCGGGAAAATGCGGTCTTCAACCAGCATCGACTCTATGTTTGAATTGCTTGTGCTCATTTTGTCTCCTAAGTGTCATCGAATGCTGGTACTGTCCAATATGGCTCTTACAAGCCACTGACTTGCACGAATCTTACATAAAAGTCAACCGTTAAGATCAGACACCATGAATGAACCTACCCCCACAAAAACACCCCCCTTGAGCCCCTTGGCCAACTTTATTTTTGCCAGCCGCTGGCTACAGCTGCCTTTGTATATCGGCCTGATTGCCGCCCAAGCGGTGTATGTCGTGCACTTCATGGTAGAGCTCAAACACCTGATTGGTGCGGCCTTTGGCAATCAATCCGACTTGCAGGCGCTGATCGCCAGCATAGGTTACAAAGCCACCGAGCCCATCACCATGCTTAATGAAACTGTCATCATGCTGGTAGTTCTGGCACTGATTGACGTGGTGATGATTTCCAACCTTTTGATCATGGTGATTGTTGGCGGTTACGCCACTTTTGTGAGCCGTATGGACCTGGACGGTCATCCTGACCAGCCAGAGTGGCTAAGCCATGTGAATGCCAGCGTACTGAAGGTCAAGCTGGCTACCGCCATCATTGGTATCAGCTCGATTCATTTGCTGAAGACTTTTATCAACGCAGACAACTACACCGACCGGGTGCTGATCGCACAAACCGTGATACACATCGCATTTTTACTGTCGGCTCTGGCGATTGCCTACACTGACAAGGTCATGTCAAGCGTTGCGGCGCAAAAGCACTAAGCTTCGGATACTGCGCGCTCATCCTGGTCGCCGCGTCTATTGTGCAGCAGCACCAGGGTGCCCAGCAGACCCGACAAAATCAAGCCACCCAAGACGCAGAGCTTGCGCTGCCTCTCGTAACTAGCATCCTGCCCCTTAAAGGCCAGCGAACCTTTAAAAAGGCGCATGGTGAAGCCCATACCGCACAGCAAACAAACCCCAAAAAATTGACCTCAGCGGGACGCGTCGGGCAGCTGCGCGCCGGCAAAGCGAATCCGCGGCGAGGACGCGCAAACACACCCACTGCCTTGCCAATTAGCAGCCCTGCCGCAATGCCATGCGGCACTGTTTGCAGCAAGCTTGCCGGCGTAACGCCTTGCAACGAGACACCAGTATTCGCAAACGCAAACATGGGCAGGATGTCCATGCGCACATGGAAGTACACATGCTCGTTCAGGCTGTCGCCGAAGTGGTGATGCCACTTCAGCGCATGAACAGCACCCACTGGCGAACCGTCAGGCGGGGGAAAACATGGTCGGTAAGTGCGCCACCGTCTCTGCTATGTGCCGCGTGTCGCATAGCGGGCAGACACCCCTGCCCGACGGCACGTGCGACATCCTGGGCCTGTGCCTGCCAAGGCAAAACCTCAACAAAAGTGGAAAAAACAATAACCAGTGGCTTTCAAATGTACAATTGTACAAATGAATTAAGATACAAACCCATGAATATCACCATTGACACCTCAGTTCTGTTGGCTGTGTGTACCAACGAGGCCAGCAAGCCGAAGCTTGTTGAACTCACCCAGGGGCATCATTTGCTTGTTCCGGCCTCGGTTCATTGGGAGGTTGGCAATGCCTTGTCAGCCATGCTCAAACGTGGCCGTATAACGGGTGTACAGGCTCAAGCTTGTCTTCTTGCATACCAACAAATTCCACTGACCAAGATTGAGCTTGATTTGGCGACTGCGGTTGACTTGGCAGATCGTTTTCAAATCTACGCCTACGATGCCTATTTATTGACTTGCGCATTGGCACAACGAACGCCGTTGCTGACATTAGACCGCGCCTTGGTTGCCACCGCCAAACAGCTCAGCATCGAAGTTTTAGGAGATGAAACATGAAAGTTTTTGCCGCTTCACAAGCCCGCCAACAGTTTTCCAACGTCCTCGACTGCGCTCAGAAAGATGGCGGCGTACAAATTAAGCGCCGCGATGGGGGTGTTTTTCTTATCCAGCCGGTTTATGCATCCACGTCCCCGCTGTCTGTCAAAGGTGTGGACTTGAAGATGACTCAAACCGAGTTGCTGTCGTTTATTCAAGAGGGTCGGAGGGTTTGATAGCAGCCACAGGTCGGGTTAGCGCAGCGTAACTCGGCGTTTTGCTACCAACCCCGGCGCGTCTTTCACCCCAAAGCGCGGTCACATGGCCCAATCAGCACGCGCAGTGAGCAAATGGTAAATGCTATTAAAAATAGCGTTTTGCGACAAAATCTATTGAGTCAGAGCAATAAAACACTATTGAAATCGACTCGAAATTGAGCAAAACAAGCTTCCAGCAGCGATAAACTCCAAAAGCTCGAACAAACTAGCTTTTTTGAAGGGAGGAAAAAGCAAAAATTGCCTGCTTATAGATATAAGCAGCTATTAAATAAATAGCAAACGATCTTGCCTAATGTAACGCTGGCCGCAAGTCGACTCCCAGCCAGTCACATCTTCCTGATGTCGACGCTATGCGTGATCAAGGCGATGATGCGCATCTGCCCACCGCACAGCGGGTATAGCAAGGCGAACACTTCTTAGATTCTAGCAATCAACACTCCACATAGGCAGTGCTCTGGACGTTTTGGTGTTGCCGGCTCGGGCGTGGTTGGAAGCGCGTTGCCAGGAGACGTTACCCCAAAAACACCATCGCCCATGGTGGCTGGCTCGGCCTGCGCACCCGGGCTGCTGGATTGCAGGCTTTGCGCAATGCACCTCAGGCACTGATTGACGTGGTGATGATTTCCAACCTCCTGATCATGGTGATTGTCGGCGGTTACGCCACTTTTGTGAGCCGTATGGACCTGGACGGTCATCCTGACCAGCCAGAGTGGCTAAGCCATGTGAATGCCAGCGTACTGAAGGTCAAGCTGGCTACCGCCATCATTGGTATCAGCTCGATTCATTTGCTGAAGACTTTTATCAACGCAGACAACTACACCGACCGGGTGCTGATCGCACAAACCGTGATACACAT
>JBBAPP010000013.1:0-22481 GCA_040400775.1 Polaromonas sp.
TAAATTTATCACGAAATAGCCTCGCAGCTGACGCTATGGTGACTAAGCAAGAGGAATTTGCAAGAATTCTTGATTTAATTAAATTTATTATTTTTTCACCACATTCGGGTTTTCACTATCAATTCAGCGAATGATTCTCCTGAAAATAATATTTGGTTCAATGGTTGTCAATCTCGCTGGGTTGTGTCATCGGGTTGAGCAACCAAGGAATCCAAAAAGAGTACTGCATTTTTTCACAGAGCACGTCAAGTTGTGCAGAACTCATGACTGTCTCACATCAAAGTAATTAGGAAGATAAATGAGAAGTATCCACACAGCAAAAGCTGCTTTAGTTGCCGCATGTTTGGTGGCGTCTGGTGGGCTGCTTGCAGCAGCCCCAACGCTAAACGCCGAAGTCATGGTGAGCAAGCTAGACGCTCCTTGGGACATGTCTTTTTTAAAAGATGGGACCATGTTTTTCACTGAGCAATGCAAAGGCTTGTCTGTTCGGCTCCCATCGGGCGCCATTAACAAGTTGCATGCCCTTGGTGGCGTAACGGGTTATGCATCCACCAGTGCAGATCTTTTCTGCGATGGCCAGGCCGGCATGATGGGCGTTGAAGTTGATCCCGACTTCGACAAAAACCGTTTTGTCTATGTTTTTTCCAGTTCAAAGCTCGACGGCAAGTTGAGCAACCGCCTCATGCAATTGAAAGTGGATGCGACGCTTACGAACGTGTCTGAGCGAAAAGACATCGTTACCGATATGAACTACAAAGCCGTGGCAACCAAACACCAGTTCGGTGGGACCGGTGCGCATAATGGTGGCCGTGTTCGGTTCAGCCCAACAGACGGCTTTATCTATGTCACAACAGGCGACAACCATTTGGGCATAGGGCCCATGAGCCCCACCCTTATTTCTGGCAAGGTGCTGCGCATTGACAGAGAGGGCAAACCCGCCGCAGGAAACAACCCACCGCCAGGTTTTGATCGCCGTGTTTTCACCTATGGTCACCGCAACCCCCAAGGTATTGCCTTTAGGCCCAATGATGGCCGCCCGTTTGTTGCCGAACACGGTCCGTGGCATTCGGATGAAGTGACTGGTTTGGTCAACGGTGGAAATGGTGGCTGGGATCCCCGCCCCAACATGGCTGGTCGTGCGAACTGCATTGATGGTTACTGCGGTTATTCGCAAAATCCAGTAACTAATGCCATTCCGGGTGCCAAAGAGCGGATAGAGGACATGCCAATGACCGACCTCAAAACCTACCCGAACGCCATGAAGCCAGCGTCGAACAACAATGGGTTGTCGCAAGGGATATTTGCCAACGCATTCCTGTCGGGTAAGCAATGGAAAGACTGGGATGGTCAGATGATTGTTGGTTACTCTGGTATTGGTATCCACGGCACCGTTATTGGCAATCGTTTGGATGTGTTGAAAATCAGCGACGACGGAATTTCATCGTCGGCGGTTCAAGCTGTTTGGCCAGTACCGGTTGGCCGGTTTCGCGCACTCTCGCAGGGACCTGATGGTAATTTATATGTAGTTCTCACAGATTCAGGCATCATTTATCGTGTAAAACCACAATAATTTCTCCATTTAAAATCGCTGCCCCAACCGGCAGCGATTTTTATTTTTTAAAAGATTATTAATATTGTTTGTATGAAAAAATTGGGTAAGGTTTGGGTTTTTTTGTGCTTGACGAGCGCAATGTTGTTTGCACATGCCGATGAGGCGTTGGTACTGAAAAGCAATTGTCTTGCATGCCATGCAACCGAAAGAAATAAGTATGGTCCGTCCTTCAAAGAAACGGCAATCAGGTATGCCAACGACAAAACTTCAGCTGAAAAAATTGCCGAAAAGATTCAGTTGGGTGGCTCAGGTGCTTGGGGCAACGGCATGATGCCTCCGCAGCCGAATCTGTCTAACGCAGATGCTCTTACTTTGGCCAAATACATACTGTCATTGAACCCAGCAAATTAATCTATACCTTCGCTTCGCTAGTTTAGAACTTACCAAGTCCTTTGAGGACAGCCAAGCTATTGATCCGGCCTATTGAACTATGAACCGTTCGCCCTGAGCTTGTAAAAGGTTTCGACAAAGTCGGTCCTGCGTACGTCGAAGGGCTCAACCTGAACCGGAATGGAACCCTCACCGGGCCGGAATATAACTACGGCAGCCCACGCTCTCAACGCGACCTGCGCGATGTCAACACCGTCTGCGTCGAGAAAGCATTGCACGCCTGATGCGCCAATCCCAGCTGCGTTCGGTGCGCGGTTATAAGCGACTGCGCTACAAGGCTTGTATGAACTCCACCATAACGTCACACCTGTTGCAACGGGCATTCACAGTTACCCACCCTGACCTGGTCTGGGTCACAAACATCACTACATCCGCAGTTATGAAGACTGGCTGTATCTGACGGTGGTGATTGACCTTTAACCCTGCGCAGTGGTTGACTACGAAATCAATAAATACGCCTGCAAGCAGCTCCTGAAAAAAGTATCTAGGTCTCCCAAATTTACCCCATCAGTAAGCGCCTTGCGCGGGCCATGGGCATGCAGGCTTGCTTATTGAATTTCCAGGTTTTGGCAGAGCCGATAGCCCCTTCCCCGTCAAGACTCAATGGAGTTGACTTGGCCGAATGGGGGCTCAGTTTGGCGCGCAGGCGGATCAACCAGTGCCTGATGACAGCAACCAACTCGGTGAGTCTGGCCAGCTTGGTCATGTACACGTCGGCACCACTTTCGTAACCGCCAGTTTGTCAGAACGCATGATGCTTGCGGTCAGCATCAATAGGCGCACCGCTGGCAAGCTTTTGCGGATGCACCTAGCAGATGCACCTGGCAGATGTACGACGTGGCGTACGGTAAGTGGCCGGAGTTACTCGATAACACCGCAGGCAACCCGCCCGCCGGCGTTGCCCGTGGGGTCGGTCTGGAGATCGTCTTCTTGCGCGTGGATGATGACGGCGCGACCAATAATGCCGTTAGGCGCGGTGCTGTTGACGACGATACCGCTCGCCATAATGTTTACGGAAGCGCGGCCGGCATCATCAAACAGGAGGTTACCGAAGTCGCCGGCGTGTCCTGCACCGGGCGCGCCATGTTTGACCTTGGTGGGATTGAAATGTCCGCCGGTGCTCATGCCGTCAGCCGACGAGCAATCGCCCTTGTCATGGATATGAATCGCCTTGTTGCCGCGGCTGTGGCCCATGATATTTCCCGTAATGCGCACACGGTCTCCTACCTGCGTGAACCGTAGCGACCCAGTGACCGTGCTGCCGCTTTTGGATTGCAGGCGCGCGCTGGCCGAAGGGCCTTCCGGTGGGCCCATGGATGCACATGCTGCAAGCATTGCGGATAAAGATAATGCGACAAGCGTTTTCATGCGGGTGCTCCAATCATGGTGGTTCAAAGTTGCAGGGTTGGTATGGGTTACTGACAGCGTATAGTATATTTTCCATGTACACCAGCGATTATGTGAGAGGCGCCAAAGCTACAATTTTCTATCCGGCTGAGACGATTTTGAACAAAAACACCTAATCACCCAAAAAACCATGTCCACCATCAAGCTCCTGCTCGTGCTGTTTGCCGCCCTTGTCGCCGCGGCCTGCGCCTCCACACCCATAGGTAGCGACAGCACAGTGACTGAGGCTACCGTCAAGCAGTTGTCGGGTGATGTGCCTTTGCCACCGGGCTCAGCCATCAAACAACAGGACACGCTGGTGATGAGCGCGGCCAGCACCTGGCTGGGCCGCATCAGCTTGAGCGTGTCGGGTGAGCCACAAGCGGTGTTTAGCTTTTTTAAAGACGGCATGCCCGCATCGGGCTGGACGCTGACATCGAGCTCGTTTTCAAAGACCAGTTTACTGACCTTCACCAAAGGCGAGCGAGTGGCCAATATTCAAATGCAGGGCAGCAACTTTGGCGGTAATGAGGTGTTAATTACGGTGGCACCGGCGGTACGCGCTGGCGCTGGGCGACCTTAATTAGTGCCGAGGTCTGTTGGGTTTGACGCAAGTTGACTCGCCAGCACTTTGTCAATCCGCCTGCCGTCCAGGTCAACCACCTCAAAACGCCAACCAGCACAATCGACTTTGTCGGCGGTCAGCAACATGCGACCCGACACGCTTTGAAGCAAACCTGCAACCGTGTTGTAACGACCCTTGTCCTCTTCGGGGAGTTCCTTGATATCCAGCCGCGCCTTGAGCTCCGAGACCGGCATGACGCCATCAATTAACCAGCTACCATCGTCGCGTCGGGTGGCCCAGGCATCGACTTGCGCGCCGGGTTGCAGCTCGCCGGTGATGGCCTCCAGCATGTCCAGCGGTGTGACCAGCCCTTGCACCACGCCGTACTCATCGACCACAAAAACCATACGGGTTGATTTGGCCCGAAACTGCTCCAGCAGTTCCATACCGGTCAGTGTTTCTGGCACAAATACGGCAGCAGCAGCATGCGCACCCAAGCGAGCATCCCCTGACTGCGCAGCGGGCCCACGCAAGGCCAGCAGTTTGGCCACGCTGATAATGCCCACCACATCGTCCAAGCTGCCCCGGCACACCGGATACCACGAATGCCCAGTGGTGCTGACTTTTTGCATCGCCTCTGGCAGCGTATCGGCCGCATCCAGCCATTCAATATCAGACCGCGGCAGCATCAGTGACGTCAGCAGGCGGTCGTCGAGCAAAAATACGTTTTGCACCATCTGGTGCTCTTGCTCCTCAATCAGGCCCGCGTCTACGCCTTCCACCAGGCTAGCGGTGATTTCTTCTTCAGTGACGCCCCGGCTCGCCGCATTATCAACACGCAGCAGCTTCAATACGGCATGGGTGCTGAAGGACAGCAATTTCACAAACGGTTTGGTTGCACTAGCCACCCATATCATGGGCCGCGCCACGAACTTGGCGGCAGTCTCAGGGTACAACTGCCCAATGCGCTTGGGCACCAGCTCGCCGAACACAATAGTGATGTAGGTGATGATAGCTACCACCAGAGCAGTGGCGGTAAAGTCAGACCCGCGCAAAGGCATGCCAAGATCGTGAATCCACAACGACAAGGCACCACTGAAAGCTGCCTCGCCAATGATGCCGTTGAGCATGCCAATCGACGTGATACCGACCTGAACGGAGGATAAAAACTGGGTTGGATTTTCCAGCAGCTTTAACGCGGCCAACGCACCTTTGTCGCCAGCCTCAGCCATGGCGATGAGGCGCGCCTTTCGGCTCGATGCGAGTGCCATTTCCGACATGGCGAACACCGCATTCAGCAGGGTTAAAAAAGCAATCAGCAAAAAGTCCATACATTCCGGTACAAAATGAACATATGTCACTTTACTTGATTGGCGACCTGCAAGGTTGCAATGCGCCGCTACAACGCCTGTTAGAGAAAATTGATTTTTCCAGTAGCCGCGATACGCTGTACCTGTTGGGCGACTTGGTCAACCGCGGGCCAGACTCGCTTGGCGTGCTGCGCCGCCTGAGTGGACTCGGCGAAGCGGCGCAGTGCCTGCTGGGCAACCATGACCTGCATGCGCTGGCCGTCTGGCAAGGCGTGCGCAAAACCAAACGCAACGACACGCTTGAAAAGCTGATGGCAGTCGACGACCGCGAGCACCTTTTCGACTGGCTGCGGCACCGCCCGCTGGCGATACAAGCGCACGGCTGGCTGATGGTGCACGCGGGCGTGTTGCCGCAATGGACAAGCTCCCAAACCATGGCACTGGCCGCTGAGGTTGAAAAAGTTTTGCGCGGGCCAAACATCAAAATTGAGCTGGCCGAAATGTATGGCAATACGCCCGACACTTGGCATGACCAATTAACTGGAAGTGACCGCTTGCGCGTCATCATCAATGCATTGACACGTTTGCGGTTTTGTACGGCTGGTGGCCTGATGGACTTCACCAGCAATGGCAGTGCCGACAAACCGCCGTCCGGATTTACGCCATGGTTTGATGTACCCCAGCGCCTTACCCACGGCCAGCCAGTTGCGTTTGGCCACTGGTCTACCTTGAGGCCAGACCAGCAGCGTACCACCAGTATGCAAAGCAATACTTTGCCGCTGGATACGGGATGCCTGTGGGGCGGCTGCCTGACGGCGGCCAAGCTTGGCAAGGCGGTGGGTGAGTTTGAGCTGATTCAGGTCAACTGCGAACAGGCGCTACAACCAGAACCATAGCATGCTGTATAGATGCCGCATCACAGCAGGCAGCAGCTGTGCTGGCGGTCAGCAAGATGGCAGTCAAAAAACAGCACCACAGCAAAATCGCCAGTGCTGAAGGGGGCTAAAAATGATGCTGTCAGGCACCGATCTTAAACAGTGCAGCGACTTTTTTCTTCGGCTTGATGTTGGCCGACATAGCACTGCGTGCCGGGTTGGCCTTGGCTGCTGCTTCCCAGGCGGGCGCAGCATCAGGCGCAGCCGTGCTTTCATAGGGTTGGTCAAAAAACGGATCGCGTGGCGCTTGGGCCTGGCGGTGCGGTGGCCCTTCTCGGCGCTCCCTAAATTCACGCGGCTCGCGGCGTTCTTGGCGTTCACGGGGGGCTGACGCATCAGCCTCCCGGTACATGCGGCGGCCGTCGTTGAGCCGGCCCGTTGGCGCCTGGTCCTCATCAAAAACCATCGCCTCCAGCTCAATTTTGGTCTTGATGAGCTTTTCAATGTCTGCCACCAAGCGTTGGTCACTGCTAGCCACAAAGCTGACCGCCAAGCCTGACGCTCCGGCCCGGCCAGTGCGGCCAATACGGTGAACGTAGTCTTCAGCATTAAAGGGCACATCAAAATTAAACACCGCTGGTACATCTTTGATGTCCAGGCCACGCGCGGCCACATCTGTACACACCAGCAAGTCAACCTCACCGGTTTTAAAAGCTTCGAGCGCTTTTAAACGCTCATCCTGGCTTTTGTCGCCGTGCAAGGCGGTCGTTTTCAGACCTTCTTTTTCAAGCGACCTGGCCAGACGCGCGCAACCGAGTTTGCTGTTGACGAAGACAAAAGCCTGTTTCATGCCGCGGGTTTTTAAAATTTGGTGCAACGCACGGCGCTTGTCGTCTGCGCCTACGCTGTAGAAGTGCTGCTCAACCGTTGAGGCGGTAGCGTTAGAACGAGCGACTTCAATCGTCACCGGGTCTTGCAAATAGCTGGCTGCCAGGCGTTTGATTTCAGGCGAAAAAGTCGCTGAAAACAGCAAGGTGATGCGCTGCTTGGGCAGGTAGCTCAAAATACGCTGCAGATCGGGCAAAAAGCCAATATCGAGCATGCGGTCGGCTTCGTCGAGCACCACATATTCAACCTGGTTCAGCACCGCGTTTTTGGCTTCAATATGGTCTAGCAGGCGGCCTGGCGTTGCCACCAGCACTTCAACGCCTTTTTTCAGCTCGGCGGTTTGACCCTTCATGTCCATGCCGCCAAACACCACGGTGCTGCGCAGGTCGGTGTACTTGGCGTACAGCTCGACTTGCTGGGCAACTTGTACCGCCAGCTCTCGCGTGGGCAGTAGCACCAACGCACGCACGGGGTGGCGCGCGGGGGAAGTCGAAGCGTTTTCGTGCTTCATCATGCGTTGCAGCAGCGGCAAGGCAAACGCAGCCGTTTTACCGGTACCGGTTTGCGCTGCACCCATCACGTCACGCCCTTCCAAGACGACCGGAATGGCCTGCTCCTGGATTGGTGTCATGGTTTCGTAGCCCATTTCGGCAACGGCGCGGGCTAGCTGCGGTGCTAGGGAAAGATTGGAAAAGTTAGAGGTCATGTAGTCTGCTATTGTCGCATCCTGAGCGTTTTAGCGGCTTGGCGGGCTTATGCATGAAGTCAACTTACTGAAGGAGGCCATATGCTGCGCAAGAGCCGGAATCTATTTACTATTATTTTAATAGCTGTTTATACCCGTATTCATTCACTTATAGGACGTTTTAATACAGAAAAAGCACTCTTTTTAGGTGCGTTCAAGGGTTCAGGGGGTCCTGGCTAAAAAACTGTCGCAAGTCTTTGCGCTGCCGTGTTTCAGCCCACTTCAAGGCACTTTTACAGCTGGGTGCGGCTGCCGTGGCCCATGCTTTCAGGCACCACCACCGCGTATCGGTTTATTGGCCGACTGAGCGAAGTTGTCAGCAGAGACGCCATCTTTACTTGCCTGCAGACTTTGCGCGGAACAATAGTGCAGTAAAACGTATCCACCTTTCATGAAACCCACACACGCTATATTTCATCAACTTGCCCAAACCACCTTAGTGGCTGTTGTGGTGTTTTTATTAGCTGCTTGCGCCCACCCCATCAACGCTAAAGTCACCCGCTTTAACCAATGGCCAGCCGATACGCTGGGGGCGACTTTCAGCTTTATTCGGCCAGCTGACGCGCTAAACGACCTGGAGCAGCAGGCCTACGAAGGGAAGGTTCAAGTTGCGCTTGAAAAGCTCGGCCTGAAGCGCGCCGCACCCGGCCAGGTTGGCCGGATTCATGTCGATCTGGTCGCCAGCAACAGCACGCGCAACATACAGACGCGTGAAGCCGTTTACCGTGACAACTACCTGTACCATCCGTCCTATCGAGATGCAACGGGCAGGTTTTTTGGTAGCTTTTGGGCACCTGACCCATTTGGCCCACGCTATGCAGGCGATCGCAGCGTAACGCGTACGGTACAAGTCAGCAATCTGCACCTGCGCTTGCTGGACACGCAAGTCTTTAACGCAGGAGATGCCCCCGGCAGGCCGCGGGCCGTTTTTGAGTCCCGTGCTGTTTACGAAGGCAGTAACGAAGACTTGGCCACTTTAGTGCCGTTTTTGGTGCGCGCGGTGTTTGACGACTTCCCTGGTCAGAACGCCAAAGTGCGGAATATTCAATTTGACAGCAAGACCGGGGCGCTGCTGAAGAACTGATGCCCAGCATTGCACAAGAGCAGCATGAGACATACCAAGCTAGACAACACCCTGCCCACGCTGCTGCTGACAGGTTTTGATGCCTTTGGCGGCGATAGCATCAACCCAAGCTGGCTCGCGGCACAGGCTTTGCATGGGGAAATATTAGAAAACCACCGCGTGGTAGCTGCACAGTTGCCTTGCGACTTTGCTGCGTCAAGCAAGGCACTCAGCGCCTTGCTCAGGCAATACCAACCGGTTTTGGTGCTGTGTTTGGGCTTGGCCGGCGGGCGGGCTAAATTGTCGTTGGAACGCGTCGCTATCAATGTTCAAGATGCGCGTATTGCCGACAACGCAGGCGCACAACCGATCGACTTACCGATTGCCGTGAATGGCCCAGTGGGGTACTTCAGCACCCTGCCCATCAAGGCCATGCTGCAAGCGTTGACGGCTGCGGGCATACCGGCCGAAGTGTCGCAAACCGCAGGCACGTTTGTCTGCAACCATGTGTTTTACGCGCTGATGCAAGCCTTAAAAAGACAGCGCGGCAACGTTAAAGCGCGTGGCGGTTTTGCGCATCTGCCGTATTTACCGGATCAGGGCTTGCCATGCATGCCGCTGGATCAGATGCTGCACGGCTTGCGCGTGGCTATTGCTTGTGCACTGACAACCGAGGCTGATGTATTGGTCAGCGCAGGTGCTTTGAACTGATGTATTTCCTCACCATACCCAGACTGTGCCCGCACCGCGAACGCCATGCAAATGCAATGGCTTACTTTTCAGCTTGCGCAGGACTGGCTGCGGTCTGCATCAAGCGCCACATCAGCCACATGCCGAGTAGCGCATTGACCAGTGCAAAGCCAGCCACCAGCAACATGCCCAACGTGTTCAGCGCACGGTTTTGCACAATCCAGGCCAACCCACAAGACAGCACATTGAGCACCAGCATCAGCCAGAATAGAGGGTTACGCGGTTGGTAAATACGCAGTAATTTCATGCTGCAATGCTAACCGCTAGCGCGGCGTCAAGAGCGATGGCTCCATTCGACGCGCGTCATCCTGCGAATTTTTGGAAAGCCTAGCTCGGTCACCCTAGCGGAAGGCTGCGCCGCTATAGCTGGTAAGGCAGCAAGCCCTTGCGACTCTGGCGCTGGAGTGGCTGGCTTTGATGAGCAACGCTACCGCCAGCAAAAAAAACTTCTGGTGTGTCGATATTCAATGGTCGATGGTTTTAAGATGTTTTCAAAACATGGTTTGATTCGGGATTGTTTATGAGACCGTTCGCCCTGAGCCTGTCAAAGGAATTTTGACGATAGCTAAAAGCTTTGACAAAGCCTGTCCTGAGCACGTCGAAGGGCTCAGCCCGAACGGATCTAACGCCAATGGACAATCTCGGTTGATGGCTAGAGTTTGTCACCTGGCCTGAATCAATGTTTTTTGGACTTGAATCAAAGCTCTGACCTGTTTGGCGTGGCCAAATCTAGGACGGATGTTGAACCGCAGCCATCACATTGACCCTGAATGAACCTCCCACTCAACGCCGAACAAACTGCCCATCGCCTGCCATGGCCTTTACTCATTGAGACCATTGCCAGGCTTTTAAAAGACGAATCGCTACAGATACCCCAGCGCTTGGTGCAGCCACTGGCTGGCGCTGCCAGCTTGTTTGTGATGCCAGCGATGAATGCGCAGATAGCCATCACCAAGTTGATCACCTTCACACCCGCCAATGCAGGCACAGACAAGCCAGTGATTCAAGGCGATATTGTGGTGTTTGACGTGGCCTCCGGTGAGCGCTGCTTGATTCTCGACGGGCCCACCGTCACGGCACGCCGCACCGCGGCTGTGTCAGTACTGGCGGCGCAGCGGCTTGCACCTAGCGCAGCCATGGCTGGGCCACTCCTGATCGTCGGCGCAGGGGTGCAGGGCAAGGCGCATCTTGAAGCCTTTGTTGCTATGCTGGGCATCAAAGAGGTGGTGATAGTGTCCCGCAGCGCGCACAGCGCAAACCAGTTGGCGCAGCACGCACAGGACTTAGGTGCGCAAGCGCAGGTCATGCAAGATGCTGACGCAGCGTTGGCAAACTGTCCACTGGTGGTGACCTGCACGCCAGCAAGTTGTATTGTGTTAAGAGCTGTGCCGCGCCGGGATACGTTGATCTGCGCGGTAGGCGCTTTCACGCCCCAGATGGCTGAACTGAGCCCCGCGTTGTGTCAGCATCTGGCGAAAGAAGGCTCAGTCTGGCTTGACACCAGCGACGCACGTCACGAGGCTGGCGACTTGCTGCAAGCCAGCTTGGATGTAGAGCGCTTTTTAACATTGCGCGACGTGGTGCGGCAAAACACGCCCCGCCCCACCGGACCCGTGCTGTTTAAGAGTTGCGGCTGGGCGGGTTGGGATTTGGCAGCGGCAGATCTGGCGCAGAGGCTGGGCTGACGGCTACAGTGGCCTGGCTTTTTGCCTCTGGAAAGCACATTTTTTCACCATCCCAGCGCTGACCACACCAACAAACTCCCTCAGCATTGATCAAGCAAGTGCCGGTGCCGCAGCAACGCAAATCATCGTCCATCAAAGTAACCCCTATCAATTGGCAGAGTTTTGCCACATACATTTATAAAGTGCTGAAAGCGCAGGCTCAGCCATCAGGCCTTCGGCAACGTCACCCCAACCTGGCCCTGGTACTTGCCACCCCGGTCTTTGTAGGAGACCTCGCAGACGTCGTCTTTGTCGCTCTCAAAAAACAGTACCTGGGCGCAGCCCTCGCCGGCATAAATCTTGGCGGGCAGTGGCGTGGTATTTGAAAATTCGAGTGTCACATAGCCTTCCCATTCAGGCTCAAACGGTGTCACGTTGACGATGATGCCGCAGCGTGCGTAGGTACTTTTCCCCAGGCAAATGGTCAGCACGTTGCGCGGAATACGAAAGTACTCCAGGGTGCGGGCCAGCGCAAAGCTGTTGGGCGGAATAATGCAGCTGTCGCCAGAAAAATCAACAAAGCTTTTTTCGTCAAAATTCTTGGGGTCAACCACCGTGCTGTGGATGTTGGTAAAGACTTTAAATTCAGGCGCACAACGAATGTCATAGCCGTAGCTGGAGGTGCCGTAGCTGATGATTTTTTTGCCGTCGGCCTGCCGAATCTGGCCAGGCTCGAAGGGCTCGATCATGCCAGTGGTCTCAGCCATGCGGCGTATCCATTTGTCGCTTTTGATGCTCATTGCTGGTGTTCCTTGGTTTGTCTAGATTGTAGGCAGGCTCAGAAGCGATAAAAGGCCATTTATTTGCTATTTTTTAAATAGCTGATAACACCCGTATTTATTGGGTTTTATGGCATAAACACCAAAATTTAGCGCTTTAAGTGCTGAAAACTTGTGAAACCACGGTTTGTTCAATCAAACGGTCGTCGCCCAACACGATGAGCGCAAATAGCAGCTCGTCCAGGCTATTGGCACGGGCGGTTTTACGCGCCAGCAGCGGCGTGGCTTGGGGGTTCAGGACGACGAAGTCTGCCTCGCAGCCGGGTAGCAGGTTACCGACAACGCCTGCCAGACCCAGCGCCTGGGCTGCGCCTGAGGTGTGTTGCCACCAAAGCTGCTGCGGTGTGAGCGACAGGCCGCATTTGCTGGCACCCTCGCGGCCCACGTAATAAGCCGCCAGCATGGTGTGAAATGGGCTGAACGACGTACCGCCGCCTACGTCGCTGGCCAGGCCGTACAGATGCCCAGCGCGCTCAGCAGCGGCGTAATCAAAAAAACCACTGCCTAAAAACAGGTTGCTGGTCGGGCAGACAGCCGCCGCCGTCCCGCTGCTTTGCATGACCGCTCGGTCCTCATCGTCCATATGAATGCAGTGGGCGTACACCGCTTTGGGCCGCAGCAAGCCGAACTGCTGGTACACGCTCAGGTAGCTGCGGGCTTGGGGGTAAAGGCCTTGGACCCAGGCGATTTCGTCAGCGTTTTCAGCCACGTGGGATTGGATCCACACATCGGGGTACTTGGCCGCCAGCTCGCCCGCACCGCGTAACTGCGCAGCGCTGCTGGTGGGTACAAAGCGCGGCGTGATGGCGTAACCCAGGCGGTCAACGCCGTGCCATTTGTTGATCAAAGCCTCGGTGTCCGCCAGGCTTTGTTCGGTTTCATCACGCAGCCCGTCAGGCGCGTTTTGGTCCATCAGGCACTTGCCAGTGATCAAGCGCAGGTGGTGCTTTTGTGCTTCAGCAAACAAAGCGTTGACTGATGCCACATGCGATGTCGCAAAGGCAAGCGCAGTAGTGACGCCGTTACGCAGTAATTCCGCTATAAAAAAAACAGCTGCTTGCGCACAATATTCCGGTGCTGCAAAGCGTTTTTCCTCTGGAAAAGTATACTTTTCAAGCCACGGCAGCAAGCCGTCTGCGGGCGAACCGATCACATCTGTTTGCGGGTAGTGCACATGCATGTCGACAAAGCCAGGGGCAATGATGCGGCCAGGAAAATGTTCGATTGGCAAATTCGGGTGGCTTGTATGCAAGCTTTGAAAGTTGTCTTGATAGCTACCAATCGTTTGCACGACCTGTTGGCCAAGCGCGTTGGGACCGACCACCAGCAAGCCGTCTGGCTCGTAAACAGCTTCTCGGCTTTTGAAGTACAGCAGGCTGGCGCGGTAGGCTTTGATCACTTTAATTTATCAAATCATCAGTTCGTCAGCGTACAGCTGTCACCCATGCCCGTGCGCCACACCCGCACCGCCGCCAGACCAGGCAAGCTCGGCGCCAGAACCCGCCAGATGTAGGCGCACAGGTTTTCCAGCGTTGCGCTGCCCAGACCGGGCACGTCGTCAAGCATGCGGTGGTCCAGCTGAGGCCGCAGCAGCTCAATCGCCGCGCGCACGCGGCCTAAGTCCAGCACCATGCCAGTGGCTGGGTCGGGCTGGCCGCTCAAGGTCACCTCGGCGTTGTAGGTGTGACCATGGATGCGCTTGCTGCTGTCGGCTTCTATTTCACGCTTCAAGGTATGTGCAGCATCGAAGAAGAAGGATTGGCTGATTTGGTAGTGCATCATGGGCTTTAACGTATGCCTGTCATTTTGTGGGTTTGCAGGCTCAAGCGCCAGGCGGGGCGCTGCATACACAGGGCAATGCAGTCGCGCGTGTTGGCAGCTTTGCGCAGGTTGTCCATCGGCTGCAAGTAGCGATGCGTGAAGTTGGCTGCTTCCAGCTCTTGAAGATCGAAACTGGTCTGTGGCCACACCAGCTTCAGCTCATGGCCTTCACGTTGCAGCCAAGGTGCACCGGCTTTAGGGCTGACGCAAATCCAGTCAATGCCTGCAGGTGCGGCGATGCTGCCGTTGGTCTCCACCGCGATCTCAAAACCGCGGGCGTGCAGTGCGTCAATCAAAGCCGCGTCAACTTGCAACAAAGGCTCACCGCCTGTCATCACGACAAAGCGATGGGCATGGTCGCTCACAGGCCATTGCGCTTCGATTTGGCGGGCGAGTGCATCGGCATCGGCAAACTTGCCACCCAGCGTGCCATCGGTCCCTACAAAGTCGGTATCGCAGAACTGGCAAACAGCCGTACTTCGGTCTTGCTCTCGGCCAGACCACAGGTTGCAACCTGCGAAACGGCAAAACACGGCTGGTCGGCCCGCGTTCGCACCTTCGCCTTGCAGGGTGTAGAAAATTTCTTTGACTTGATAACCCATCGTTCGCCTCTATACATTCATTTTCCGGGCGAATTGCTGCTCTGCGCGGTGCTCGCATTCTTCATGTACTGAAGTACATTGCGGTTGCTGTGCGCCGTGCGCCTTGCACGTCATCCCGCAAATCTGAATTTCCAAAGGCGACCTAGGGGCGCACCGCCGCAAATGGGGCTGAGCCGTGAGGTTTTTATACATGGTAGTCCTCTACATGGCACCGAAAAAAAGGATCTGCGTCGCTGGTCGGGCGGCAAGCTACGAAGGCATTTTAAAGCCTCACGCAAAAGTCGCAAAACAGGCATCCAGCCTGTCGATATGGCGGCGCTTGGCTGATGCATCAATAAAGCTGGCCTCAAAGCCGTTACGCGCCAGCATGTAGGCATGCTGGGCCTGCAAACCGGTTGCCGCAAAAGTCTGCGTGAAATTGTCATTTATGTAGCCACCAAAATAGGCCGGGTCGTCTGAATTGAGCGTCGCCGCCAGCCCTGCATCCAGCAGCTGCTTGAGGTTGTGGCTAGCCAAGTCAGGAAACACGCACAGCTTGAGGTTAGACAGTGGGCACACCGTGAGTGCGATGCGGTCTTTGGCCAAGCGCTGCATCAGGGCGGCGTCTTTGCTGGACTGCACACCATGGTCAATGCGCTCAACCTTGAGCAGATCCAGCGCCGTCCATACGTAGGCGGGCGGCCCTTCTTCACCGGCATGCGCCACCAAGTGAAAGCCCAGCGCCCGGCAACGCGCAAACACGCGCGCAAACTTCTCTGGCGGGTTACCGACCTCGCCCGAGTCAAGCCCAATGCCAATGATTTTGTCCCGGTACGGCAGCGCTTGTTCGAGCGTTTCAAACGCTTCCTCTTCACTCAGATGACGCAAGAAGCACATGATGAGCGAGCCACTCAGACCCAGCTCGGCATATGCATCAACGCAGGCTCTGTGAAGCCCATTGATAACCACCTCCATGCGCACACCGCGGGCGGTGTGCGTTTGCGGGTCAAAAAACAGCTCGGCATGCACCACGTTGTCAGCCGCCGCTTTAACGAAGTAGGCATATGCCATGTCGTAAAAATCCTGCTCTGTGATGAGCACGCTGGCCCCAGCGTAGTAGATGTCCAAAAAGCTTTGCAGATTGGTAAACGCATACGCTTGACGAAGCTCCGCAACACTGCTGTAAGACATTTCTATGTTGTTGCGCTGAGCCAGCGCAAAAATCAGCTCAGGCTCCAGCGAGCCTTCAATGTGGATGTGCAGCTCGGCTTTCGGCATGGCGCGGAGCAAATCAGGTAAACGGTCGGATGCGACAGGTTTAACAGCATTCATTAACAAACTCCAAAAGTGATACCGGTATCCATTAAAAATCGGCGGTAAGCGACAGACATGCGGTCTGCGGCGCAGTGTTGCTCGCTGCCGACTTGCAAGGGCAGGCGCTTAGGAGCTTGTGACTCCAGAATCGGCTGGTCTTGGCCAAAGATGGTGTTTTGAAAATCAACCAGTTTGTCGTCTGGCGATTCAAAGTCATTCATCGCCATGCGTATCCACACCACGCTGGTCTCAGGCGTGACGGGGCAGACAAACAGGGCAATTGATTCACGCAAATCAGCTACCACGGTGGTGCCTGCTTCGGGCACTTTGGTCAGCACTGCTGCGTAGGGGCTGACAACTTCATAGGTGTACTCGACCATCGCGTTGCCCGTTGCATGGACAGACGAGCGCGGCTGCACAGCTTTGCAGCCCGTGGCCAGCACACCGGTTGGCGTGGCTGTGACGCCGTAGGGCGGCACAGCCATAGCCTCTCGCGTACCCAGCCAGCCTTCATGCACAAAAGCAAAGTGCGACAAGTCTAAAAAATTTTCAACAATACGCGGTGCGCTGGCATTGACGCTATAAGGCCCGCAGTTGACTTTACGCAAGCGCTGGTCTGTTTCAGCGGCAAACACTGGCAGTGTTTGCTGACTTTTAGCCAACTGCACCCACAACAAGCCATACGCCTGCTGGGTTGAATAGGTACACGCCCGCTGACTGATGGTCGGCACAAAATTGGCTACCGCCGGAATAACGCTGCATTGGCCACCCGCAGCAAACTGCCAGCCGTGGTATGCGCACTCCAAACGGCCACCGACCACCTGTCCGAGCGACAACTTGGTACCGCGGTGCGGGCAGCGATCGGCCCAGGCTTGGTAGCTGCCATCGGGCGCTTGCCACACCACCACGTCTTCGCCCAGCAGCACAACAGCATGCGGGCCGCCGACTAAATCGGCCAGTGTGCCGACAGGATGCCAAAGAGATTTTTCAAACATTTTTCGTTAATCCACCATCCATAAAAAAGGGTTGCGTGCTCACTGAATCAACTTCAGCTGCTCGCAACCCCTGCCACTGTAAAACTGCAACGCGTGCAGTTCAAAACTTGACTTTACTTGCCTGCGGGGATTTTGCCTTCAACGCCTTTGACGTAAAAGTCAACTTTGCCCTTCCAGTCATCATCGGCTTTCACGCCTTTGGCTAAGCGCTCTTTGCCAGCGCTGTCGACGATGGGGCCGGTGAAGGGATCAAACGTGCCGCCTTTGATACCGGCTTTGACTTCGTCAACCTTGGCTTTGGTTTCAGCAGGCACCACATCGGCAATCTTGATCAGGTCGTTCTGACCCTCGACCACGCCCCAACGGGTAACTTTTTCGCCCTTCCAGCTGCCGTCCATGGCTTCCTTGATGGATTTTTTGTAGTAGTTGCTCCAGTCAACAATGGCTGAACCCAAATGCGCTTTAGGTGCAAAGGCGCTCATATCAGAGTCCCAGCCAAAAGCGTACTTGCCGTTTTTCTCGGCGGTTTGCAGCACAGCGGTAGAGTCGGTGTTTTGCAGCAGCACGTCAGCGCCACCGTTGATCAGCGTTTGCGCCGCTTCGGTTTCTTTTGGTATGTCAAACCAGCTGTTGACCCACACCACGCGGGTTTTGATTTTAGGGTTAACCGACTGGGCGCCCAGCGTGAAAGAGTTGATATTACGTAGCACTTCAGGAATCGGGAAAGAACCGACAAAACCCAGCGTGTTCGACTTGGTCATCTTGCCTGCAATCACGCCAGCCATGTAGGTGTCCTGGTAAAAACGAGCGTCGTAGACACGCATATTGGGCGCGGTTTTGTAACCAGTGGCGTGCTCAAACTTCACATCCGGGAAGTCTTTGGCCACTTTGAGCATCGGCTCCATGTAGCCAAAGCTGGTGGCAAAAATCACCTTGTTGCCTTGCGTGGCCAAATCGCGAATCACGCGCTCGGCGTCTGCCCCTTCAGGAACGCTCGCCACAAATGTTGTTTTGACTTTGTCGCCCAGCTCAGCCTCAACGGCTTTGCGGCCCAAATCGTGCGCAAACGACCAACCTGCATCGCCAACTGGGCCCACATAAACCCAGGCAGCCTTGAAAGGCTCAGCTTTAGGTGCAGCAGCGGGTGCGGACGCAGGAGCCGCTGCAACAGGTGCTGCGGGTTCTTTTTTACCGCAAGCGACCAACGCTGCCGCTGACAGAGTGGCGAGCGCAGCTACTTTTAGCAGAGAGCGCTTGTTCAAATTATTCATTTTTGTTCCTTCAAAGTTAAAACAACATCGAACCAATATCAAACCAACAACAGAAAAATAGAAAAATACCAACCGCCTAGCGGCCTGGATAAAAGGGTTTCCCAAGTGAAGACGGTATGTTAAGCCGGATCCACTGCGGGTTGCTGGAAATCAGCACCAAAACCAAAATGGTAGACAGGTACGGCAACATACTCATGAATTGCGATGGTACATCGACACCCGCGCCCTGAAGCGCCAGTTGTAACATCGTCACACCGCCAAACAGGTAAGCACCGAGCAATAATCGCGTCGCCCGCCAAGTAGCAAATACCGTCAAAGCCAGGGCAATCCAGCCGCGCCCAGAAATCATGCCCTCCGCCCACAGCGGTGCATAAACCACGCTGATGTAGGCACCACCCAGACCGCACAGCGCACCGCCCGCCATCACGCAGAGTAGCCTGAACCATCTGACGGGGTAACCCAGCGCATGGGCAGACTCCGGATTTTCTCCCACGCTACGCAGCACCAGCCCGGTGCGGGTACGGCTGAAAAACAAGCCAATCGCCAGAGCCAGCAGCATCGTTACATAGACCATAGGATGCTGCTGAAAAAGCGCTGGTCCTACAAACGGCAAGTCGCCCAGCAGCGGCACGCTGTGCATGCTTCGGCCTTCCAATGTTTTGCCGATATAGCCGACACCCACAAAGGCTGAAAAGCCGCCACCAAACAAGCTAACGGCCAGCCCGGTGGCGTACTGGTTGGTGTTGAGCCAAATCACCAAAGCGCCAAACAAGCCAGCGCTCAGCGCCCCGGCTGTGGCGGCTGCGGCAAAAGCAATGGTGGCGCTACCGCTGTGAAAAGCCGCAGCAAAACCAACCACGGCCGCAATCAGCATCATGCCTTCAGCGCCGAGGTTCACCACACCAACTTTTTCATTGATCAGCAGCCCTAACCCGGCCAGCGCCAGCGGTGTGCCAGATGACAAAGTAGCAGCAATGAGCAAGGCGATTTCGTTCATTTTTTAACCTTCAAGCGAATCCGGTGGTTTATCAAGGTGTCGCAAGCCAGTAATGAGAACAGCAAAATACCCTGAAACAAACCCGTCAAGGCTGACGGTAAACCAATGCGTGACTGCGCCAATTGCCCACCGATTAAAAAGGTACTCAGCAGCACACTGGCCGCCACACAACCCAGCGGATGGAGGCGACCAACAAACGCAACGATGATGGCGGTAAAACCATAGCCAACGGATACATACGGTGTGAGTTGCCCCATAGGCCCGGTAACTTCATAAGCCCCAGCAATGCCAGCAAATGCGCCGGACGTCAGCAAGCATGTCCAGAGTGTTGAGCGAGCCGAGAAACCGGCATAGCGGGAAGCGGCAGCCGCCTGCCCACCGACTTGCAACTGATACCCCTTGTAGGTGCGCGACATGAATACCCACATCAAAACCACCAGCAGCACGGCCACGACGGTCCCCCAATGCAGGCGAAAGCCACTCAGCAGGCGCGGAATAGCCATGTCGAAGGTCACAGTCTGTGGAAAGTTAAAACCTTTGGGGTCTTTCCACGGGCCAAATACCAAATAGCTGAGCAGCAAGTTAGCCACGTACACCAGCATCAGGCTGACCAAAATTTCACTGGCGTTAAATCTGTCTTTCAACAGCGCCGTGATGCTCGCCCAAGCCGCGCCACCCAATGCGCCTGCCACCGTAGCAATGGGGAAAAACGCCCAGTTGCTGAGGCCGGTTTTCTCCATTGTCAGCCACATAGCCGCGCCGCCGGCAGCCATACCGCCGGCTAAAAACTGCCCTTCTGCGCCAATGTTCCACACATTGCTGCGAAAGCACAGCGCCAAACCCAGTGCGCACAAAGCCAGCGCGGTCGACTTGAGAGCCAACTCGGTGATGGCACGTGTACCGTTCCAGGGTTCGAGTAAAAAAATCTGCAAGCCACGCACCGGGTCTTTGCCGAGCGCTGCAAACAGCAGCGCCGAAAGCGTCAGCGTGATGCCCAGCGCCACAACGGGCGAGGCATAGCGCCAAAAACCAGAGGCCTCAGCGCGCGCCTCAAGCTGCAGCATGACTAGCTGCGTTTTCTGGTTGCTCAGCTTCCCACAAGCCACTCATCCACAGGCCAATTTGCGCAACGCTGGCATCTGCTCTCGCAATACTGGGCGACACCCGGCCTTTGGCAATCACATAGAGTCGGTCCGATATTTCAAACAGCTCATCCAGCTCTTCACTGACCACCAGCACCGCGCAGCCCTTGGCCGCTAACGCCAGCAGTTCCCCCCGGATTTGCGCCGCCGCACCCACATCCACACCCCAGGTGGGTTGCGAGACGATGAGCAATTTAGGTTCTGCATCCATCTCGCGGCCCATGATGAACTTTTGCAAATTGCCACCCGACAAAGACTTGGCCAGCGCCTGCGGGCCACGCGCTTTAACACCGAAGCGCGAAATAATTTTTTGCGCCTGCGCGGCCAGCTGGGTAACGTCAATCCAGCCGCCCGCCAGCCACCCCAGAGACAACGATTCGGTACGTGTCAGCAGCATGTTCAGGCTCAAACTTTGGGCCGGTACGGCGCCCCGGCCCAAGCGCTCTTCAGGCACAAAGTGCAAGCCCAGCTTGCGCCTTTCAATCGGGCCAGTTAACGATACATCGACGTCCGTCAAATTATTTTTCATCCGAATACTGCCAACCGGTGCTGCCGGATTTTCGCCTGACAGGACCAGCATCAATTCTTTTTGCCCATTGCCAGACACACCAGCGATACCCACCACTTCACCGGCACACACTTGCAAATGGATGCGGTCCAGGTCAACGCCAAATTGGTCCTCACGCACCAGGCTCAAGGCGCTGACTTGCAATACGCTTGCACCGGGCTTGCCGGGCCTGCGTTGCAAAGCGGGCGGCTCGTTGCCAATCATCAAGCGGCTCAATGACGCATTGGACTCTTGCGCCGGGATGCAGACCCCCATCACTTTTCCGCCACGCAGCACCGTGCAAGCAGTACACAGAGAGCGGATTTCATGCAGCTTGTGGCTGATGTACAAAATACTGCAGCCTTGCGCCGCCAACTGGCGCAGCACGACAAACAGTTTGTCGACCGCCTGCGGCGTCAGTACCGATGTCGGCTCATCCAGGATCAAAATTTTGGGCTTGGTCAACAGCGCCCGAATAATTTCAACCCGCTGCATTTGCCCCACACTGAGCGAATGCACGTGCCGCGCCGGGTCAATGTCTAGCCCGTAGGCTTGGGCGGTGTCGGCTACGCGCTTGGACACGCTGGCCAGGCTTTCAGTTTTACGCAAACCCAGCCAGACGTTTTCAGCCACGCTCAAGGTGTCAAACAAGCTGAAGTGCTGAAACACCATGCTGATGCCTAGCGCTCGTGCGGCTTGCGGGCTGGCAGGCAAGGCCGCGATGCCGTCGACCTTCATGCTGCCTGCATCTGGCTTGGCCGCGCCATAAATAATTTTCATCAGGGTCGATTTACCGGCCCCGTTTTCACCCAGAACCGCATGGATTTCACCCGGTTGCACGGCCAAAGAGACGTCGCTGTTGGCCACCACGCCTGGATAAGCTTTGGTGATGCGGGTCAGTTGCAGGCGAAGCGGACTAGTCATGACAAATTAACATGCATTTGGCACGCTATTTGCAACGCGTGATACGCTGTATTCAATGTCGAAACCACAATTAGGTCAACGGACAAAATGACGACTCCTATTCGATTCTTGCGACGCGGTGAAACTGTAACGCTGACCAATGTACCACCCAGCCGCACGCTTTTAGACTTGCTGCGTGAGGACTTGTGCAGCACCGGCACGAAAGAAGGCTGCGGCGAGGGCGACTGCGGCGCATGTACGGTGGTACTGGGTGAAGCGGTAGATGGCCAATTGAAGGTCAAGGCCGTTAACAGCTGCATCCGGCTGGCGCATTCTGTTGATGGTATGGCGCTGTGGACGATAGAGGATATTGCCCAGGTAAATGGCAGCCTGCACCCAACCCAAGAAGCGATGCTGCGCTGCCATGCGTCGCAATGCGGTTTTTGCACGCCCGGATTTGTCATGAGTTTGTTTGCCATGTATCAAAACCACACCTGCAAAGGTCATGCCATCTCGCGCGAACTGGCGCAAGAAGAGCTCTCGGGCAATCTCTGCCGCTGTACCGGTTACCGACCCATTCTGGATGCTGCGCAGATGCTGGATACCTTGCCTTTGGTGCGACTGGATGAGCCTGATCTGCTACAAAAATTAGAGCTTATAGCGCCCGAATTTATTGGTCATAAGGCCGATTTAACCACAAAAAAAGGCTATGAATCTCCAATATCGCTCAGCACCTTGCTGAAAACCAGAGCCGAGCGCCCCGATGCTCAAATCGTAGCGGGTACGACCGATGTGGGTCTCTGGGTGACCAAACAGCACCGCC
>JBBAPP010000014.1:0-4472 GCA_040400775.1 Polaromonas sp.
CGCGGGTTGCGGTCAAACAGCTTGCTGTCGTCGCCATAACCCAGATTGATCAAAAAGTTGGCGGTAAAGCGGCCATCTGCGAAAAACTCGGCATTGACTTTGGCCAGGTCCACACCACTCATGGGGCCGCAGTCCAGGCCCACAGCGCGCGCAGCCATCATGAAGTAAGCGCCGCCCAGCGTGCCATTGCGGGTTGCCGTGCCCTGTGCCAACGGCGCGTTGCCTGCAAACATGTCTTTGGCACCCGCCACATGCCAGATCTGCGGCATGTGCTCAAAAAACTGGGTATCAGTCGCAACGATGACGGTGACCGGCGCGACTTTTGTTTTCTCCACATTGCCAGGTGACAACGCGGGGATCAGCCGGGCGCGGGATTCCGGGCTATGCAAAAAAACATAGCGCGTTGGCTGCGTGTTCATGGACGTTGCGCCCATTTTTGCGATGTCATACACCTCTTGCAGCAAGGCCATGGGTACGGCTTTGTCGATGAAGCCGTTGGCCGTGCGACCTTTGAAAAACAGCTGATCCAGGCTGGCTTGGTCGATTTTGGTGTGAACGGTCATGGCTTGGCTTTCTGAATTGAAAAAATAAAAGAGACTTACTCGGCCTTGATATCGGCGTCGCGAATGAGTTTAGTCCAGCGGTCGACGTCGCGCTGCACCAGCACCCGCGTCTGCTCAGTACTCAGGCTCATGGGCTTACCGCCAGCTTTGCGGAAAGTGTCCACCACATCAGGTGCAACCACTACACGGGCCAGCTCGGTACGCAGGCGCGCCAAAATGTCAGGCGGTGTTTTGCTGGGCGCAAAATAACCAAACCACGACTCAAGTTCCAGCGCTGCAACGCCAGTTTCGGCAATCGTTGGCACATCAGGGTGCATGGTGTTTCGCGCATTACCCGACGTCGCCAGCGCCTTGACAGTGCCTGCATCGACCTGCACGCGGGCGGTCGGTGCGAGGTCAAAGAACAAATCAACCCGGCCGCCCAGCAAGTCAACGTAGGCCGCCTGTGCACCACGGTACGGGACATGCGTGATGTTGACGCCTGCCAAATGCCACAAGGCGGCTGGCAACACGTGCTGGCCTGAACCGTTGCCTGCGGATGCAAAGCTCAGCTTGCCGGGGTTGGCCTTGGCGTATGCAATCACATCCTTGAGCGTTGCCAATGGCAAATCCTTACGCGCCATCAGCGTGTAGCTGTAGCTGACGGCCAAGCCCAGCGGCTCAAAATCTTTCAGGCTGTCATACGGCAGGCTGCGGTACAGGCCAGGGTTCAACGCGATATTGGAGATAGAGCCTGTCAGCAGCGTGTAGCCGTCAGGCGCGGACTTGGCGACAAAATCCGTACCAATCAAGGTGCCGGAGCCGGGCTTGTTCTCGACCACAAAGCCCTGCCCCATTTGCTTGCCCATGCGGTCAGCCAGCAAACGGCCAACAAAGTCAAAGCCGCCGCCCGGCGGCTGCGGCACGATTACTTTGATGACTTTGTTGGGATACATGCCTTGCGCGTGCGAGACGGACAAGATCGGAAAAGTGGCAGCGCAAACGAGCAGCACCAAAGCCAATGTGCAAAACTGCTGGGTCTGATTTGTTAAATAAGTGATCATGATTCAGCGCTCCAATTCGCCACCCGCCAACCAACGCGAGCCCCTGCCATACAAGGCATCAACTACCGGCCCTTTGAGCATCGGCATGTCAAGTTTGACGCTGTAGCCAATACGCGTCTGAATGTAGGCCAGGTGACGATAGCCTTCAGGAAAGTCTGCCAACGCTTGGCTGTCGAGCTTGACAACAGCGCTTGAGTCCACCGGGTCGATGCGGTCTTTTTCATATATCGGTTGGCGGTGCAGCAGTCTCCACTGGCCATTGTGCTTTTGCACAAAGTCATAAAAGCGGCCAGTGCACACCACGTCGCACAGCACCGGCCCGCTCTCGCCTTCGACCATGCCGCGTTGCGAGATGGTCATTTTGGTTTGCGCAATGGCGCGGTCGCCCAGCACTTCGATGGCCGAGCCGCCCAAAAAATGCAAAATGCTCACGCCCTTGGCCCAGCCTTCTTGGGTCACACGGATGAAGTCTGCAAACGGCCCCTGAAACCAGGTGGCCATCATCACCCCCTCGGGGTGCCACAGCGTCGCAAACTTTTCCCAATGACCGGCATCACGCCAAACTGCCCAGCGTTCGACCATTTGCCGTATCAGCAGTTCGTCTTGCAAATTATTGTTCATGCTTTGTTACCTTTTATTTTTAAACTGTATGCACCACATAGTCCACCTGATGGCGGGCAACGCGCAAATCTTTCAGCTCGTGCTTGACCCGCAAATGCTCGGGGTGCAAGGCATAAGCGTCAAGCGCCGCCTGGCTTTCAAACTCCGAGTACAGCACCACGTCACACGCGTAGTCAATATGGCTGGTATCGACACCGACTTCCATGTGAACAATGCCGGGAATGCGGCTACGCAATTCATCAAAGCTGCGTTTGAGTTTGTCAATTGCCAGCGCCTTGGCAACAGGCGTGTCTCCCCGAATATTCCACATCACGATGTGTTTGATCATGCATCAGCCTTTGTCATGCGCCACGCGTCGGGTTCAGGACAAAGTCGTAGTCAAGGCTGTACGTCCCATCGGCTTGTTTGACCCAATCGGCTACCAGCGACTGGCGCACGCCGAACACCACATCAGAGTCCAGGTACTGGTCGTGGTCACGAAACACATGGGTGATCAAACGCTCGTGGCCTGGCGCATCAATCATGAAGTGCAAATGCGCCGGTCGCCAGGGGTGATTTTTGGTCGCCTTGAGCATGGCTCCGACCGGGCCATCAATTGGTATCGGGTATGCCTCAGCCAAAATGGTTTTGAAGTGATAGTTACCGTTGGCGTCAGCGTTCATGATGCCGCGCGCCTGGGGTTTTGCCAGATGCGCATACTGCACGTCGTAGTTGCCATCGGCATCGGCCTGCCATACATTGATGAGCGCATGAGGTATCGGCGAACCGTCGAGCGCTTTGATGCTGCCGCGTACCATGCAGGGCTCGCCTTTGGCACCACCGCCCACATCAGCGCCCAGCGCAAAGCGCGGCGCGTCTTCCAGAAAAAAAGGCCCAAATACGGTCGGCTCGGTACAACCCAGCGGCTTGTCGTTGTTCATGGCCACCGTCAGCATCGACAGGCCCAGCGTGTCGCTGAGCAAAATAAACTCTTGCCGTTTTTCGTTGCACATCTGGCCAGTGGCGGTTAAGAACTCAATGCCCTGCATCCATTCAGGTTCCGTCAGTTTGACCTCACGGGCAAACGCATGCAGGTGCTGCACCAGGCTGGTCATGATTTCTTTCAGGCGTGCATCCGGGGTGGTGGCCAGCCGGGCGATGACGGCTTGGGTGATGGTGTCTTGGTTGAGGTTGCGCACGCGTATGTCCTTAGGAAAGCTGACTACCAGCAATATAGACGGCGACCTTGCTTTATGAAAGCGCCTCGCTGTAAATGACTTTTTCATGCGGTGCAACAACGGCCGCCAGAAATTTGACTTTCGCGCCACAATGCAGCCTAACGTGGGAGACATCGCTTGGATCGCTGGACTGAAATTGAACTGTTTGTGCAGGTGGCAGAAACTGGCAGCCTGAGCCGGGCGGCAGAAGCGCTGGATTTGTCCAACGCTGCGGCCAGTCGGCACTTGTCAGCCCTTGAGGCGCGGCTGGGTGCGCGGCTGGTGGAGCGCAACACGCGACGGCTTTACCTGACCGAAACCGGACAGGCGTTTTTTACCCGAGCCAAAAGTATTTTGGCTGACCTGAAAGATGCCGAATCTGCCGCTAACGCCACGTCGCTCAACCCCACCGGGGTGCTGCGTATCACCGCATCGCTGTCGTTTTCAATGCACCATGTGGCGCCGCTGCTGCGTGAATATACCCAGCGCTACCCGAATGTCAGCGTGCATATTGAAGCGGCCAACCGCTACCTGGACATCATCGACAACAACATTGATGTCGCCATCCGTACGCGCGAGTTTGAACCCGACTCCAACATCACGATTCGCCGGCTGGCGGAGACACGCCGTATTTTGACGGCCTCGCCGCGCTACTTTGCGCAGCACGGCATACCCAAAACGCTTGCCGATTTACAACAGCACCACCTGCTGATCTACACCCACGCCAACAACCCCAATGAGCTGCGCTTTAGCCGGGATGGCAAAACCACCAGCCTCAACGTCAAGGGCGTGCTGGATGCCAACGACGGCCAAATACTGCGGGTTGCCGCACTCGACGGGCTGGGCATTTTGGTGCAGCCGTCGTACATTGTGTACGACGACATCGTGGCTGGCCGCCTGGTGCCTGTGCTGGACGAATGGGACTTGCCGCGTCTCACCGTCAACCTGGCCTACCCCAGCCGCAAACACCTGTCAGCCAAAGTGCGTACCTTCATCGACTTCATGGCTGAACACTTTGCCAAGATGGACTACGAACGCAAGTGGACCGG
>JBBAPP010000014.1:4572-6628 GCA_040400775.1 Polaromonas sp.
GCCAACCACGTTTCGGCCCGTATTGCCTTTAACAACGGCGTGGATGTCGCGACGGCGGTGGTGTTTCGCAGCTTCGTCACGGCGCTGGTGGTCTATGGCGTGCTGTTTATCCAACGCGTGCCGTTGGTGGCCACAAAGCGTCACAAACGCTTTCTGCTCATCATCGGGCTCTTGATTGGTGTGCAGAGTCTGTGTCTGTATTCAGCCGTGGCACGGCTGCCCGTGGCGCTCGCCTTGCTGGCCTTTAATACCTACCCGTTGTGGACTGCCCTGTGGGATCGCCTGCTGTACCAGCGCCGCCCCGAACGCGCCATGCTGCAAGCCATGCCAGTTATTCTGGTCGGCCTGGCGCTGGCGCTGGATGTATTGGGTGCAGCATCTGGCCTGGGCGCTGCCGGGCAGTGGGCGCGTATTGGCGCGGGTGTGGCATTTGCGTTGGCTGCGGCCGCCACCTTTGGTTTGGCACTGGTACTGACGCAGCATGAGACACATGGCGTTGACGGCCGGCTGCGCACCGCCAGCACGATGGTACTGGCGGGCCTGGTAGCGTTAGCCATGGTAGGCACGCAAGGCGGCGTGCATTTGCCGACAGCACCAGCAGGTTGGTGGGGCTTGGGCGCCTTGACGTTTTTATATGGCACGGCTTTCACCATCATGTTTACCGTGTTGCCCAAGCTGGGGGTGGCGGGTAACTCGGCCATCATGAATGTGGAACCCGTGTTTGCGCTGGTGCTGGCCTGGCTGATACTGGGCCAAACCATCGCGCCCATACAGGTTGCTGGCGCACTGCTGGTGGTGGGGGCGGTGATGCTACTGGGACTGCGTAAAAACCATTAGCTTGTCTGGGCAAATAGACTCTTGCAAAGACCCGAAAATGAGTCTAGACTGGGTTCAATTAAGAAAGTGATAAGTCTTTTTAGAAGACCTGCTGCTGCTGATTGGAGGCAAGTTTTGGACAAACTGGACAACCCGCTGCTGGGCACCTGGCAATTGGTGTGCTGGGACATTACCTATGCTGACGGGCGCGAACCGACGCTGCCTTTCGGCGACAAAGCCACAGGCATGATTGCCTACACCACAGACGGCTTCATGAGCGCCTGCATCGCCAGTGGTGGGCGTGCCAAACTATCGAGTGCCAGTGTACGCAGCGCACCAGTTGACGAGCGGCTGGCCGCGTTTGAAAGCTATTTTCAATATGCTGGGCCGTATGAAATCAAGGGGCGGGTTGGCCATCAGCAAGTCACCCACCACGTTACACATTCACTGAACCCGAACTTTGTCGGTACCCAGCAAATCCGCAACATGGCGTTTGCACCAGATGGCAGCTTAACCTTGTCGGCATCGGACAGCGTGCCAGGGACGGCAGTGGCGAGGCACCACCGCTTGGTATGGAAGCGGGTAAGCGCATGATGTTTGAAAAACACCGCGCCATCTTTGAGCGCGCACAAACCGCTTGCCGCGAACGGCATTGCTGGAGCCCTTTCCCAGACATGCCAAATAAATACCCGGACGCAGAAGCAGCGCAAGCCAAAGGGCTGACGGCTTTTAAAGCGCATTTGGGTAAGCACTTTGCACTTGAACAACCAGGCCAAGCGAATACAGTGGGTGAAGAGGTCTCACCCTACACACAGCATCCGTTGGGCATCAGCTATCCGCAAGCTGATGTCGATACGCTGTTCAGCGCCGCTGAAGCTGCCATGCCAACTTGGGCTGATGCAACACCCGAAACGCGTATCGGCGTGCTGATGGAGGTAATCGACGTGCTGTACCGCGAGCACCTGTTTGAAATCGCCCACGCCGTCATGCACACCGCCGGGCAAAGCTTCAACATGGCCTATGCCGGTTCGGGCGTGAACGCACTCGATCGCGGCATTGAAGCGCTGGTGTATGCCAAACAAGCGATGGACGCGGCTGCGCCCAACGCGCGCTGGGAACGCCAGTTTGGCTCGGCCACGATCACGCTGGATAAAACCTACCGACTGGTTCCACGCGGTATCGCGGTGTGCTTTTCATGCGCCAGCTTTCCCACCTGGAACGCTTGGCCGTCGATGCTGGC
>JBBAPP010000014.1:6728-10494 GCA_040400775.1 Polaromonas sp.
GCGTTGTGCTTTACTGAAACGGCTGGCTGTAACACGGTGGTGCTTGAGTCCTGCGACGACCTCGACGCAGTACTGCGCAGCCTGGCCACCACGCTGTGCCTGTTCAGCGCGCAAATGTGTACCAGCCCGCAGAATATTTATATTTCAAAAAGCGGCGTACAGACACCGCAAGGCCTGGTCTCGTTCAATGACGCGGCGCGCCGCCTGGCCGATGCAGTCGCGGCTTTGACCAGCGAGCCCAAGAAGGCGGCCATGATTTTGGCCACCATCCAGTCAACAGAAACATTGACGTTGCTATCAAATATGGAGCTGCTTGCGCACGAATCTATTGGTCAAAAGACCGAAAACACACTTGAAATACTGCTCAAACCAAGCGCCTATGCCCATCCAGACTTTCCGAATGCCCGCACCAGCACGCCGTTGATGCTCAAAGTCAGCACAGCTCATCGAGCGTTGTACGGCGAAGAGCGCTTTGGCCCCATCAGCTTTGTGATTGCCTGTGACGATGCACAAGACGCCTTGCGACAAGCCACGCAGGACGTGAAAGAACTTGGTGGGCTGACGGCCTTTTTGTACTCACTAGATGAAAACTTTATCGAGCGAGCAGAAGCCGCATACGCCAAAGCAGGCGCGCAGCTCACCATCAACCTGACCGGGCCCATGCCGCTGAACTTTGCAGCCGCCTACAGCGACTACCACGTCACCGGGCTAAACCCGGCGGGCAATGCGTCCCTCACCAATCTGGCCTTTGTAGCCAGCCGCTTTTGTATTTCGCAATCGCGCCGACCTGTCAAAACCACCACCATTTAACTCAAGGAGAAGACCATGGGTGCCAGCCAAATTGATGCTTTCAGCGTTTTTAATGAAATCCCCGTCTTGTCTGGCGGCTTTGCGCCCATCACGCATGAGCTGACAATGGAGCTCACCGATATCGAGGGTGAAGTACCGACAGACCTGACCGGCATGTATGTGCGCAACGGTCCCAATCGCCGCTTTGAGGCACCTGGCCGTTACCACTGGTTTGACGGCGACGGCATGCTGCACGCCGTGCGTTTTGAGGGCGGCAAGGTCACCTACCAAAACCGCTGGGTGGCGACCGACAGCCTGCAAGAAGAAATCAATGCAGGTGGCGCACTGTGGCAGGGCATCAAAGACCCACCGCGCAAAGACCGGCCTGACATGCCGATCAAAAACACATCCAACACCGACGTGAAGTTTTTCGCTGGCCATTTGGTATCGATGTGGTATCTGGGCGGGGCGGTATACCAGGTGCGGCCACATGACTTGTCGACGGTAGGCAAGCTGGAAGTCGATGAACGCCTGAAAGGCTTGCCGATATCGGCGCACTCCAAAGTTGATGAGCGCACCGGTGAATTTTTATTTTTTGCCTATGGCAAAGAATCCCCTTACATGCACTACGGCGTGATGGACCGGCAGGGCAAGCTTAAAACCTTCATGCCGGTGCAGCTGCCCGGCCCGCGCCTGCCACATGACATGGCGGTCACACCCAACTACACGATCGTGCATGACCTGCCGCTGTTTTACGACATGGATGCGTTTGCCGCCGGGCGGCACAAGCTCAAGTTTCACCACACCCTGCCCTCGCGCTTTGGCGTCATCCCTCGTCACGGCACCCCGGATCAAATCCGCTGGTTTGAGGCCAAGCCGACTTACATGTACCACGTGTCCAACGCGTGGGAGGAGGCCGACGGCGAGGGCGGCACAGAAATCGTCATGACCGGCACGCCCTTCAGGCTGCCAACTGACATGCGCGGCAATCTGGATGTGGAGCGTTTCCCCAAAATGCTGGCCAATCTGGAGCATGACTTCATGTTTTATGAATGGCGCTTTAACCTGCGTACCGGGCTGACCAAAGAGCGCGTGATTGACGACATCGTGAACCAGGAATTTCCAGTCATCAACTCCTGGATGCAGGGCTACAAAACCCGCTATTCATGGAACCTGCTGATGGGCCGCTTAAACCGTGCTGAAGACCCTCGTTTTTGCGGCTTTGCCCGCTATGACCTGGAACGCGACACCTGCACCACCTACCACGCTGGCGTGAACAAATGGTTCAGTGAAGCGCCGTTTGCCCCGAGGGACAACTGGGTCGAAGAAGACGACGGTTACCTGGTCGGCTTTATGTGGGACGACGAGAAAAAAACCTCGTTTGTCACCGTCTTTGATGCCAAAGACATTGCCAAAGGCCCAGTCTGCAAAATCAAAATGCCGCAGCGCGTGCCGAATGGTTTTCATGCCACCTGGGTGAGTGGTGAGCGGCTCAAAAGAGGTTATTGAGACGCATGATCCTCGTACCGCAAGCCAAAATTGACGACTACACCGCGCGCGGCTGGTGGGGCAGCGTGACGCTGTGGGATTTATTCGTTCAAAATTTGCGTGAACAACCCGATTCTGAAGCTGTGGTTGACGCCCCTAACCGTGCTGACTTTGCGCACGGCGCACCACGCCGACTGACCTGGGCACAACTGGCCGTTGAAGTTGACCGATTCAGTCTGCTACTGCTAACCCGAGGCATCAAACGTGACGACGTACTGGTCATGCAACTGCCCAATTGCGTGGAGCAATTTATCGTCTACCTGAGCTGCGCACGGCTTGGCATCATCGTCTCACCGATCCCGGTGCAGTACCGCGAGCATGAGCTTGGGCATGTGCTGCACACCACAGAGGCCGTGGCAGCAGTGACTTTTGCACGCATTGGCAAAGAAGACAACGCGCATCAGGCCGCAGCCATGTTTACCGGGTTGCAGGCTGGACAGGCGCTACTTAAAACCGTGCTGGTTTGGGAAGACATTGCGGCGCATGCTGTGCGTAAAGATGACCTGCGAGTTTTAAAGCATGCAGAACTGGCAGCCAAAGTTACGGCCAACGATGTCTTCACCATCTGCTGGACGTCCGGCACCGAGGCCCAAGCCAAAGGCGTACCGCGCAGTCACAACGAATGGCTGGTGGTGGCACCTTCCATCATTGAGGCGGCAGATATCAAGCCCCATGCACGCTTGCTCAACCCTTTCCCGTTGGTCAACATGGCGGGATTGTCTACCGCGTTTGCCGCATGGCTGGTACTGGGCGGCACCGTGGTGCAGCACCAGCCTTTCAGCTTGCCGGTTTTTTTGCAGCAGCTGCGCGATGAAAAAATTGACTACACCGTTGCAGCGCCCGCCATCCTGAACATGCTGCTGCAAAACGAGGCTTTACTCGTGGGTATTGACTTCAAGCGGCTGTGCCGTATCGGCTCGGGCTCAGCACCGCTGTCGGACTGGATGGTGCGCGGCTTTGAAGAAAAGCATGGCGTACAAATCGTCAATTACTTTGGCTCCAACGAAGGCGCAGCCCTATCAGGCAACCACTGTGACATACCCGACCCGGCCATGCGGGCGCAGTTTTTCCCGCGCGCGGGTGTGACAGGTTATGACTGGAGTGTGTCCACGACACGGAAAATCAAAACCCGGCTGGTCGATGTGCTGACCGGCCAAGACATCACCACAACCGGGAAACCCGGTGAATTGCGCTTTGCAGGACCAACGATTTTCAGCGGCTATTACGCCTCGCCTGAATTGAGCCAGCGCGCCTTTGACAGCCAGGGCTTTTACAAAACCGGTGACCTGTTTGAGATTGCAGGTGACCGCCAGCAGTACTACTGCTATGTAGGCCGATCCAAAGACCTGGTGATTCGCGGTGGCGTGAATATTTCGTCAGAGGAAATTGAAAACCTGCTGCTTGCCTGCCCCGGCGTACACGAGGCGGC
>JBBAPP010000014.1:10594-15542 GCA_040400775.1 Polaromonas sp.
CGTCAGAGGAAATTGAAAACCTGCTGCTTGCCTGCCCCGGCGTACACGAGGCGGCGGTGGTGGGTGTACCCGACGAGGTGCTGGGCGAGAAGGTGTGCGCCTGTATTGTGGTCAGCACTGGCGAGCAGGTCACACTTGAATCGTTAAATACTTTTTTGCTAGGGCACAAGCGGATTGCGCGTTACAAGCTGCCTGAGTACTTTTTAGCTTTAGAAGCTTTGCCGCGCAACCCAGTGGGCAAAATTTTAAAACGTGAACTGCGTGAACAGGCCAAAGCACTGTTCCCTGCCAGCTTGAAAGTTTCTGCATGAAAGCCGTCCTTTTGCTGATCCCCGGCTTGCTCAACACCGCTGCGGTGTGGGCGCAAGTGGTAGCGCTGATGGACGGGGTGGCCGAGGTACGCATTTTGAACGTGCAAACGCAAACCAGCATTCCAGAAATGGCGGAAGATGCACTAAAACTGGTTGCCGATGTACCGCCGCACCAGCCACTGGTGGTCTGTGGATTTTCAATGGGTGGTTTTGTAGCTTTTGAAATGATCGCTGCTCGCCAGCGTGAGATTCGGGCGGTCTGCCTTATAAGCACCACTGGCAGGCCAGAATTCCCTGCAATCGCTGCGCAACGCGAAAAAACCATCGCTGCGCTAGAACGTGACTTTGACAAAACCACCCTGGGTATTGCACACTTTTGCACGGGTCCTGCAGGCCAGCAGAATGCCGCCCTGATGGCCGATATTTTGGCCGCCATGCGTGCCGTCGGGCCGGCTGCTGCCGTTACGCAAAACCGCGCCATCATGAACAGGGGTGACCACCGGGCCGCACTGGCCAAGCTGGACATGCCGGTACTTGTGCTGTGCGGTAGGCACGATATGGTGACGCCGCCTGAATACGCTGAAGAGCTGGCAGCACTGATCCCGACTGCGCGACTGACGTGGATAGAGAGCGCTGGCCACATGGTGCCGATGGAGCGACCCAAGGCGCTGGCCGGTCAACTTAAAAAATTCATTGCCCGCGTTTTATAAATTCGATTGGACCAGCATGACACACATGACAAGGCGTTACATCCTGCAAGCCATGAGCGCCACACCTCTTGCAGCAGCACTGCCAGTTGCACAAGCCCAGAGCTTTCCTGACAAGCCGGTACGCATCATCGTGCCATTTGCAGCCGGCAACACGCTGGACACGGCACTGCGCCAGGTGGCTGAAGAATTTAAAAAAAATACCGGCCAGCCGCTGATAGTGGAAAACAAACCCGGCGGCTCCGGCATCATTGCTGCGCAAAGCGTGATGGCGGCACCTGCCGATGGCTACACCCTGCTGCTGGCCAACACCAGCATGCTGACGATCAACCCGCACACTTTCAGCAAGCTGCCCTACGACGCTGAAAAAACCTTCAGACCCATCACCAACTTTTTGGGTACCTCGATGGTCATGGCAGTCCATAGCGCTGTGCCCGCCAATAACATCAAGGAGTTTGTGGCGTATGCCAAAGCCAATCCTGGCAAGCTGTCGTTTGCGTCCTTCACCGCAGGTAATTCATCCCATTTTGCGGGCGTGATTTTGAACCAGCGTGCAGGCATTGAGATGATTCATGTGCCGTTTAATGGCACACCGCCTGCGGTGCAAAACCTGGTGGGCGGGCAAGTTAACGCAGCGTTTTTGCCGCTGCTGGCCGTCAAGCCACACCTGGATTCTGGCAAGGTCAAGGTACTGGCTGTGACCAGCCCGCAGCGCTCTTTGCTGATGCCGAATGTGGCAACCTTCAGGGAGCAGGGCTTCCCAGATCTGGACATCTATATTTGGGCAGCGATTGTGGCGCCTGCAGCGACGCCAGATGCAGCAGTGGCACGGCTCAATACCGAGTTTGTCAAGACATTGCGATCTTCCGACATCAAGGAAAAATGGCGTGCAGTGGATTTTGAAACCTTGCCCTCCACGCCGGAAGAATTCAGTAAATTTGCGCAGGCTGACTCCAAACGCTGGGCAGAAGCCGTCAAGATTTCAGGCTTCAAGGCGAGTGAATAAACACGCATGCGCAAGCAAACTTTCAATCTCCGCTTGCCGGTTTTTGCAGCGCCCATGTTTTTAATCTCAGGGCCAGAGATGGTGCTGGCAGCCTGCAAGGCGGGCATCATTGGCGCCTTTCCCACGCCCAACGCCAGACCGATTGAAACGCTGGATGTGTGGATGAAGCAGATCACTGAGGGCCTCGCCCAGGCACGCGATGTGCAAGCTACGGCAACGATTGGCCCCTGGTGCGCGAATCTGGTCACACATTCGTCCAACACCCGCCTGCCTGAAGACCTGGCGTTGATTGCCAAATACAAACCGCCGATGGTGGTGACGGCATTGGGCAGCCCCAAGCCAGCCATTGCGGTAGTGCATAGCTATGGTGGCTTGGTGTTTGCCGATGTGATTGATATCAAGCTGGCGAAGAAGGCTGTGGTCGCAGGTGCGGACGGCTTGGCCTGTGTCTCAGCCGGTGCGGGCGGCCACACCGGCATGTTGTCGCCGTTTGCCTTTGTCAGTGCGGTGCGCGAGTTTTTTGATGGCCATATTATTGTGGGTGGCGGTATCAGTGACGGCTGGGGCGTTGCTGGCGCTATCGCCTGTGGTGCGGACTATGTGTACATGGGCACGCGATTCATTGCGACCACCGAGAGCATGGCCCTGCCCGCCTACAAACAGATGGTGGTGGACAGCACGGTGGATGATTTGATAGTGAGCAGCAATATTACAGGCACGGCAGCAAGCTGGCTGAAACCTTCGCTGCGCGCTTTGGGCATTGACCCCGACAACATGCCCGCGGCACCGGAACGCCAGTACGACAGCAGTAAACCGGTCACGGCACGCAAGTGGATGGATGTGTGGGCGGCGGGACAAGGCGTGGGAGCTATTAAAGCCATCGAACCCCTGGCGCTGATCGTTGAGCGGCTGGCAAAAGAGTACGCACAGGCTACCACGCGCATGAAGCAACTCCCCTATTAAGGATTGACCCATGACAGAACCTGTTTTTATCCTCGGTGGCTACCAAACCGACTTTGCCAAAGTCTGGTCGCGAAGCGGCGAAGACATCTCCACGATGATGCGTGAGGCCACGCTGGGTGCGCTTGAAGCCAGCCACCTTGACGTATCGCAGATTCAAAGCATTCACGTCGGTAACGCCTTTGGAGAGCTTCAACGCCAGCAAGCACACCTGGGTGCGATGGTGGCGCAGGTGGTACCCGAGCTGTGGGGTATACCTGCCATGCGACATGAAGGCGCGTGCGCCTCGTCGTCGCTTGCCGTGTTGACAGCGATGGCTGAAATTGAAGCTGGCCGCTACGACTGTGTGCTGGTACTGGGTGCAGAGGAACTTAAAAACCTGCCCGGTGATACATCGTCGCAAAACCAGAATGCCGCATCATGGCAAGGCCATGAAGACATGGATTGCAAATTCATGTGGCCCGCAGCCTTTGGTCTGGTGGCGCAGGAATACGACAAGCGCTACGGGCTTGACCGTAGATACTTGAACCGCATTGCTGAACTTAATTACGCAAATGCCAAACGCAACCCACTGGCGCAAACCCGAAAATGGGCGTTTGATGCATTGAGCTTTACCGATGACGACCAAGCCAACCCGATGATTGAGCCTGGCAGCCGCCGCCAGGACTGTGGGCAAATCACAGACGGAGCTTGTGCTGTGGTGCTGGCATCGGCTGCATTTGCAAGATCGCATGGGCTGGATGTCAAGGTCTTGCCGCGTATCGCAGGCTGGGGCCACCGCAACGCGGGCTTGCGCCTGAAAGACAAGTTTGAACGCAGCCGTGATGCAGCCTATGTGTTTCCGCATCTGCGGCAAACCATTGAAGATGCCTGGCGACGCGCAGGTATTACGGGTATTGAAGAGATCCAAGGCGTTGAAACCCACGATTGCTTCAGCACCACCGAATATGTCGCACTCGACCACCTGGGCTTAACAGCACCGGGCCAAAGCTGGCAGGCTGTTGATGACGGATCGATTGAGCGCGGCGGACGCTGCCCGGTGAACATGAGCGGCGGCCTGATAGGTTGCGGCCACCCGGTCGGTGCGACGGGTGCGCGCATGCTGTTTGATGCAGCTAAGCAAGTAACTGGTAGCGCAGGTGACTGTCAGATTGAAGGCGCCCAGCGCGTACAAACCTTGAACATCGGCGGCTCGTTTGGCACGGTGGTCAGCTTTGTGGTTACACAAGGCAACGCTTACACATAGCCATCCATGTCTGCGGCCCAAGTCTTTGCACAATTGACGGTTAACGGCATTGCCGTGGGCGCGATTTATGCGCTGGTGGCGCTGGGATTGGTGCTGACCTACAAAGCCACCGAAGTCCTGAACTTTGCGCAGGGTGACCTGCTGGCGTTGGCAGCCTTTATTGCTTGGGGTTTGATAGCGGTGGCGGGCTTTTCGTTTTGGTGGGCCTTGCTGGCCACGGTGGCCATCAGTGCGCTGCTGGCTTACGGGATAGATGCTGTGGTGATTCGCCGTATTGCAGGTCAACCGCAGTTTGCCGGGGTCATGCTGACGATTGCGCTGGCCTTCATGCTGCGCGGTGCGATCAGCATGGGCTTTGGCCCCGAGTCCCGCAGCTACCCCACGCCGTGGACAGGCCAGACCACCACGTTTGGCGGCGTGGGTGGCGTTGTGATAGCCAATTTACAACTCGTCATTGTGGGTACAGCGTTGGCAATCACTGCTGCATTGCTGCTATTTTTTAAAAGTACGCGGCTAGGAGTGGCCATGCAGGCGGCATCACAAAACCAGCTGGCGGCGTATTTGAATGGCGTGCGGGTTAAACAAGTCAACTCTGTGGTGTGGGCGCTGGCTGGCGCTACCGCAGCCGCTGGCGGCGTGCTGTTAGCGCCCATCACGCTGGTCGATGTGACGCTGTGGTTTGTGGTGCTCAAAGCATTGGCAGCGCTGGTGTTGGGCG
>JBBAPP010000014.1:15642-22333 GCA_040400775.1 Polaromonas sp.
GATGTGACGCTGTGGTTTGTGGTGCTCAAAGCATTGGCAGCGCTGGTGTTGGGCGGCTTCGGCAGCATTGCAGGGGCGATTGTGGGCGGCCTGCTGATTGGCCTGATTGAGCAATATGCAGGGGTCTATCTGCCCGATGGTTCCAAAGATGTTGTCGCCTATGTCGTGCTGATTGCGGTGCTGATCGTGCGGCCACAAGGCCTGCTGGGTGAAGCGCATGGCAAGCGGGTTTGATACATAGTCACCATGAAGTTTGACTACAACACACGCTACCGTGACAGCTTCAAATTGCTGCGCCATGCTGACCAGCGCATTGCCTATGGCCTGTTGCTGGCAGCGCTGATCGCGTTGCCGTGGCTAGCGTCTACATTTTTTGTCGGCGAACTCAGCTACGTTTTTATTTTGTGCATCGCCAGTCTGGGGCTGATGGTGTTGACTGGTTACACCGGACAGGTGTCGCTGGGCCATGCAGCGTTTGTGGCGGTTGGCGCTTATGCGCATGCGTGGATGCTTTTGAAAGGCGTGCCGCTGCTTGTCTCCTTGCCCTTGTCTGGCGTGCTGTGCGCTGCGTTTGGTGTGGCGGTCGGTGTGCCTGCGATTCGGGTGTCTGGACTGTACCTGGCCATGGTGACGTTGGCATTTTCAGTCATCGTGACTCATGTGATTGGCCATTGGTCGTCGGTGACGGGCGGCTTTACGGGACTGGCGGTCAATGACCCGGTTATTTTGGGGGTGGCGCTTGGTGGACCGAAAGCGTTTTACTTTTTATGCCTGGCGGTACTGGCGCTGGTACTGCTGGCGTTGCTAAATTTATTGCGCTCAGGCCTGGGGCGTGCCTTTTTGGGCGTGAGGGATTCTGAAGCAGCCGCCTATTCGCTGGGTATTCACGTCAGCCGTGTCAAAGTCATTGCGTTTGCGCTGTCTGCCGGGGTCACCGGGCTGGCGGGCGCACTGTTGGCGCACCACACCAAATACCTGACACCCGATGCCTTCACGCTGGTACTGTCGATGGAACTCGTACTGATGGTGGTGATTGGCGGGCTGGGCAGCTTGCGTGGCGCGGTGCTGGGTGCAGTACTGATCAGCCTGCTGCCAACGCTGATCTCACGCATCAAGCCTTTGCTGCCCGACCAAATTGCCAAACAGTTTGGTTTAGAGACTTTTATTTTTGGTTTGATTCTGGCGCTGTTTGTGTTGTTTGAACCGACAGGTATCAATGGCCGCTGGCTGAAGCTGCGGGCGCTGGTAGAAAGCTTTCCGCTTTACCGGCGTGACACCTTCAAGCGCAGCAAGCGGTATATGAAGTCGGAGCGTTACAAGTGAGCATTCCCTTGCTGCAAGTGCGCGATGTGTCGCTATCATTCGGCGGCGTGCAGGCCATTGCTGATTTGAGCTTTGATGTGCATGCGGGCGAAGTGCTGGCCATCATTGGCCCGAACGGGGCGGGGAAAACGTCGGTTCTGAATGTGGTCACCCGGGTGTTTAGCCCCAGCAGCGGCAACCTGAAGTTTGCCAGCCACGAACTGACCCGTATCAAACGCCACCAGGTCGCTGCGCTCGGCATTGCGCGTACGTTTCAAAATATTGAACTCTTTGAAGCCGCCACCGTGATGGATAACCTGCTGCTGGGACGCCACCGCTTTGCGCAAGGCGCATGGTGGCAACAAGTGCTTCGTACGCCGCAGTTAACGGCGCTTGAAGAGGCATCACATGCAGCGGTTGAAGAAGTCATTGAATTTCTGGACCTCTCGGCTTGGCGTAATAACCTTGTCTCTGGCCTGCCCTACGGAGTGCGCAAGGTGGTCGAGCTGGGACGCGCCCTGGCGACCCAGCCCACGCTGCTTTTTTTAGACGAACCAGCGTCGGGCCTGAACCCGGAAGAAACAAAACGCCTGGCGTTCTGGATTGACGACATACGAACGGACCTAGGCATCACAGTAGTCATGGTGGAGCACGATATGTCACTCGTCAGCAGCGTGGCCGACCGCGTGATTTGCATGGCCCAAGGCAAGGTTTTGGCGAGTGGCACGGCGCGTGAAGTGCAATGCCACCCATTGGTCATCAGCGCCTACCTTGGAACATGAATCGAATCGTGAAGCACATGCAAGCCACACAACTGCCCTTGCTGGAAGCGCGTAACCTGGAAACCTGGTACGGGCCGATAGCAGCCATCGCAGGCATCAACCTGGTTGTAAACAATGCACACATTGTGGCGGTACTGGGGGCCAACGGCGCAGGCAAGTCAACGCTGTTGAACACGCTTGCTGGCGTTATTGACCCTTTCAAAGGGCAGGTACTTTTTAAGCAACAAGAAATTCAGGGTAATGATGCCGATGTCATCAGCCGCCTGGGGCTCAAGCTGGTGCCTGAAGGCAGGCAGATATTTCCGTTTTTAAGTGTCCAAGACAACCTGGCCATGGGTGCTTACACGCGCCATGACAAGGACGCAGTTGCCAAAGACCTGGCCCGCATTTACCAATGGTTTCCACGCCTCAAAGAGCGTGCGTATCAGCACGCTGGGCTGCTGTCAGGCGGCGAACAGCAAATGCTGGCCATCGGCCGTGCCGTGATGGGCAGTCCCAAGTTGCTGATGCTGGACGAGCCTTCACTGGGCTTGTCGCCACTGCTCACCAAAGAAATTTTCAGCATCGTGCAGCGCATCCGCGATGAGACGGGTGCAGCTATTTTGGTAGTGGAGCAAAACGCAGCCGTGGCATTGGCGCATGCCGACGATGCTTACATCATGGAGCTGGGCCGAGTCGTGGCAGCGGATACCTGCGCTGCGCTGGCAAAAAAGACTGACGTTCGCGATGCTTACCTGGGCCTGGGGCAAACCCACGGTCTGAGCGGCACGGCTCAGCGTTGGGTCAGGAGAAAAACATGGCGCTGACAGTATCGAAGCCGATTCATTTCATAGATTGCGACACGCCGCAAAAAGTATTTTTAGCGCGTTGCAGCGCATGGGCAAACAAGCCTGCGCTGCGGCACAAACGCCGTGGACTATGGCAAACCGTCCGTTGGTCTGACTACCTGGCCAACGCACGCGCTATTGGACTGGCACTTGCAGCAATGGGCCTGCAACGCAGCGATACGATTTGCGTGCTGTCTGAAAACCGGCCTGAGTGGTTATATGCAGACATGGGCGCGCAATGCATGGGACTGGTGGGCAACGGCATTTACCCAACGGCATCGCCCGAGCAGGTGGCTTTTATTTTGCAGCACTCGCGTGCACGCGTGCTGTTTGTTGAGAATCAGGAGCAGCTTGAAAAGGTACTTAGCGTGCGCAGCACTTGCCCGGATTTGCAGCGCATGGTGGTGCTGGAGCATGATGGACTGCGTGCCTTAAATGATAAGTCAGTGGTGTTTTTTGATGACCTGCTGGCGCAAGGCAAGGTTCTGGCAAAAACACAATCCGGGTTATTCGAGCAACGGATTGCGCAAAGTATGCCCAGCGATACGGCCTTTCTGGTCTACACCTCCGGCACCACAGGGCAACCCAAAGGCGCCATGGTGTCGAACCGCAACCTGGTGTTTCAGCTCGGGCAAGCGCTGTCGTATCTGAATGCTGAAGTGGGTGACAGGTCGTTGTCGTTTTTACCGCTGTGCCATATTGCTGAACGCATGGCCTCCAGCTTTAACCCGCTGGCCGTTGGCCTGGTGGTGCACTTCCCAGAGAACGCGGGTACAGTATTCAATGACCTGCGTGAAGTCGCGCCACATGTGCTGTTTGCACCACCGAGATTTTGGGAAAAAATGTATTCTCAAATTGACCTGTCCATGCGCGATGCAGTGGCGCCTGCGAGGTGGATCTACAACCGTGCACTGGTGACCAATAAAATCGAGGTAGACACCAGGCTTGCAGGAACATACCGCGCGCCATATGTGCGACAAGGCCTGCAAAACCAACTATACAATTTTTTCGCTTTTCGCAATTTAAAGATTTTTTTAGGTCTGCAAAACGTCAAAACAGCGCTGACAGGCGCAGCGCCTGTTCCGGCTGATTTGATCAAGTGGTTTTTAAGTATTGGTATTGAGCTGCGCGAAGCCTTTGGCATGACCGAGACCTGCGGCTTTTGTACCGCCACGCCTGCAGGTCGTATCAAGCTGGGCTTCGCTGGCAAGGCAGGCGCCGGGACAGATATAAAAATCGGGTCTGAAAACGAAATTCTGGTACGCGGGCCGAATGTGTTTGCGGGTTACTGGCGCGATACAGATAAAACATCTGAGGCGATTGATGCCGAAGGCTGGCTGCACACCGGTGACTGCGGCGAGGTGGATGCCGATGGTTACCTGGCCATCACAGGTCGTATCAAGGACATCATGATCACCTCAGGCGGCAAAAACATATCGCCAGTGCAAATTGAAAATCTGCTCAAATTCAGCCCTTACATCACGGATGCGGTGGCGGTGGGTGATGGGCGGAACTTTGTATCCGCTCTCATCATGATTGACCAGGAACACGTGGCGCGCTTTGCACAGGAAAAGCAGGTGTCGTACACCGACTTTGCCAGCCTGACCTGCGCGCCAGAAGTCATTGCACTGGTTGGCCAGCAAGTGGATAGCGCCAACGCCCAACTGGCACGGGTAGAGCAGGTCAAAGAATTTCGCATCATCAGCGAACTGCTGGGCGCGGAGGACGAAGAGCTGACACCCACCATGAAACTCAAAAGAACAGTCATCGCCAGCAAATATGCCACTTTGATTGACAGCATGTACCCACGCGCATAAAGCATGCACACAAGTTAAGGGATTTTCCGTTTGTAAATTTTCCCCTCTCGCTGTAAAACCAACCTCACCAAGGAGACATTCATGAAACTTCTCAAACAAACTTTTCTCACCGCAGCCATGGGCCTGGCTTTTTCTTTTGCCAATGCCGGTGGCGTGACTGATACGGAGATTGTGCTGGGCACGCACATCGATCTGTCAGGCCCGGTAGCTGCGGGTATGCCCATGCTACGCAACGCCATGCAGATGCGGCTGGATGAAGCCAACGCCGCAGGCGGTGTGAATGGCCGCAAGTTCAGGTTAATTGTTGAAGACAATGGCAGCCAGCCACAACTGGCAGTACGCGCTGTACAAAAGCTCATCAAAAGCGATGATGTGTTTGCCATCATCAACCCGTTTGGTTCAGGCGCCAATGCAGCGACGGTCAAGGCCGCCACGGATGCGGGTGTGGTGGTCTTTGCGCCCTGGGCAGCGTCCAGCATCATTCAAAAAATAGCGGGTAACAGCCCGCTGTTGTTCACCACTGTGCAAAACTACGACAGCACCACAGCAACTGGCCTGTCTTGGGCTATTAAAAACTGGAATGCCAAAAAAATCGGCGTGATCTACCAGGAAGGCCCGTTTGGCGATCTGGTGCGTGCTGGCATGAACACGGCGCTGAAGCAAGCCAATCTGACGGTGGCCGCTGAAGCCGCATGGAAGGCAGGTGACATCGACTTTTCATCGCAAGTTGCCAAGATGAAAGCGGCTAATGTTGATGTTATCCTGGCTGGCACTATTCTCCGTGAGACCGTAGGTGTCATGGCTGAGGTCAAAAAAATCGGCTGGAAGGAGGTCAAGGTACTGACCACCTTGCCAGGCCGTAGCGGTATTGTGGCGCTGCTGGGCAAAGACGCGGTAGAAGGCATGTACGGCATTGGCGGCTGGCAGTTGCATGCTGCAGATACGGCGAATACAGATGCAAAAAAGTTCATGGCCAGCTATAAGCAAAAATTTAATGCAGACCCCGATGAAAATGCTGCCAATGCGTATTCATACACCGACTGGTTTGTAAAAAGCGTGCAAGCTGCGGGTCGGGGTCTGACCGCCGAAAGCTTTTCAAAAGCTGCACAAGGCGTGTCGCACCAGGACTTCACCACCTACTCGAAACAAAATTTTGTTGGAAACCATGTTGAGCCAGAATTTGCATCTATTGACTTGATCAAAGGTGGCAAATGGGTCCAGCAAGTGCCACCCATGTCGGGATTGGTCAAAAATTAAATTAGCCCTGTCCCAGGCCCAGCTTGACCTGACCCGCGACGCGCTGGCCACCAGCACGCTCAGCCACGGCTTGCACGTTCTGGGTGACCGGTGGACGGTCGCATTGGTTTTAGGTGCCTTCATTGGCGTGCAACGTTTTGACGACTGGCAAACGCGCCTGGGTATTCCGCGCCACACGCTGACAGAGCGGCTCAAGGCTTTGATGGCTTTGGGGCTGTTTGAGCAGCGTGCCTACCAGGAGCGCCCCGCCCGTATGGGCTACCACCTGACTGAAAAAGGCTTGAGCCTGTACAACCACGTGCTGATGATGTGGGTCTGGGAGCGGCGTTGGGGCTCGCGCCAATTAGCGCTACCGCACAAGCTGGTACACAGCAGCTGTGGCCACAGCTTTGTGCCTACGCTGGTGTGCCACACATGCGGTGACAAGGTCGGCATCAGCGATCTGGTTTTTTCATTATCAGTCAATGATGTTTTGCAAGCTACTGGGCCGCAGCGGCTGCGCAGTGTACGACTGTCCGCGCAAGAAAACGCACAAATGGGCTTAGGCCTGCGGGTAGACCGTTGGTCGATTTTGATTGTCTCAAGTGTCCTGCTGGGTTGCCATTACTTTGACCAGATCAGCCACGTCCTGGGCATCGGCAGCAGCGTACTGGCGCGTCGCCTGGCCAGCATGGTTGACGCTGGCTTGCTGATTTGCCAAGCCGAT
>JBBAPP010000015.1:0-12311 GCA_040400775.1 Polaromonas sp.
TTTCAAACGCGCCCTTGTAGCCGTGGCGCTTGATGCCGTCCAGCCACTTGGGGTTAACGGCGCGGGAGCGTACCACGCGGGCCACTTCTTCACCCAGCGTGCGAATGCGCGGCTCACCCGGCACGCTGAAATCGCCGTGGTACAACTTGGCGGGCGTGCCAGCCAAATGTTCTACAGCCACCGCCATGCCTCCCTGGAACTGGTAGTAGTCGTCCGAGTCCAATATATCGTGCTCGCGGTTGTCCTGGTTGTGCAGCACTGCGTCCAGACCGTTCAAGCGTTGCTCAAAGCTTGCGCGTGCAGCGACGCCATGCTCGCCTTGACCGTAGGCAAAAGCACCCGCACGCAAGTAGGCTTGGGCCAAGTCAGCACCGTCCTGCCAACGACCGCTGGCCATGACCTCTTGCAGCCCAGCGCCATAACCGCCGGGGCGCGGACCAAACACACGCCAGGTAGCCTCGCGCTCGGCGACTTCAGTCGTCAGCCCTTTAGCTTGCGCCTCGGCGGCTTCGCGCTGCACGCGTGCGCGAATCGGGTTCACCTCGTCAGACTCGTCATCCTCGGCAATAGCGGCGATTGCACGCACGGCGGTGTCGAAAAGGTCAATCACATTGGGAAAGGCATCACGAAAGAAACCCGACACGCGCAAGGTCACATCTACCCGGGGTCGGCTTTTAATCGCCATGGGCAGCACTTCAATGTCAACGACCCGGCTGCTTCCGTCGGCCCATTTGGGCCTGACGCCCAGCAGTGCAAATGCCTGGGCAATGTCCTCCCCGCCCGTACGCATGGTGCTGGTACCCCAAACAGACAGGCCCAAGCAACGCAACATCTCGCCATGGTCTTGCATGTGGCGCTCAATCACGCGCTCAGCCGCTATGGCACCCATGGCATAAGCGGTTTGCGTTGGCACGGCGCGGGTGTCTACTGAATAAAAATTACGCCCAGTCGGCAACACATCAGGACGACCGCGCGATGGTGCACCACTCGGGCCTGCAGGCACAAACCGGCCGGCCAAGCCGCGCAAACACTGGGCAATTTCTTGCGGACCGCAGGCCTCTAGGCGCGGGCGCAGCACCTTGCGCATGCGCTCTAACACCGGGGCGGTACCCGGCCACGCCGTGTTATCCCATGGCTCGTTAGCCACCACATGGTCAGCCACCAGCTGCCTGGCCAGCATCTCTAACCGTTCGCGTGTGTGACCAGCATGGCGCCAAGCTTCGCTGCTGATCTGCTGCAATACCGCAGGCCTAGGGCCATGCCAAGGCTTAGACCATTCAGGGCTGAGTGGGTTAAAACCTTCCACACCGCTTAATTTTAAATCTTGCGCCAAGGCCAGCAACAAACTGACCTGACCCGCAGCCGTACCGCCGGCAAAGCGTGCCAGCGCCACCAAGGTGTCGATCTGCTGGCGTCCTTTGGGTGAGCTGCCCAAAATGTGCAGACCATCGCGAATCTGCGACTCTTTGATCTCGCACAAATAAGCATCCAAACGCTGCAACAGCGCGCTACGGGCCGCGTCATCGGCAGGCTTGGCAAAACCCAGGTCGGCGTGCAAGCCCTCGGTCAGTACCTTCTCCAGAATATCCTCGCGCAAACGCTGCGCACGCCGAGGATCCAGTGACAGCGCATCGTAGTACTCGTCCATCTGCCGCTCCAGCTTTTGCAGCGGCCCATAGGTCTCGGCACGGGTCAGGGCGGGCATCAGGTGATCGATGATGACGGCTTGCGTGCGGCGCTTGGCCTGGCTACCCTCGCCGGGGTTGTTGACGATAAAAGGGTACAGATGCGGCAAGGGGCCAAGGATGGCATCGGGCCAGCAGGTCGCGCCCAGCGCCACGCTTTTTCCGGGAAGCCACTCAAGATTGCCGTGCGTGCCCACATGCACCACCGCATCCACCGCAAAGCTGCGGCGCAGCCAAAAGTAAAAGGCCAGATAGTTATGCGTGGGCACCAGGTCAGCATCGTGGTAAGAGGCTACCAAGTCCAGATCACGTCCACGCGCGGGCTGATTGCCAACAAACACATGGCCATAACGCTGACCAGACACCATGAAGCGCCCATTACGCACCATGGGGTCTTGCTCAGGTGCGCCCCACAGCGCGTTTACTGCATCACGGCTGGCCGAATCTAAGAGGCTGAAATCAATCAGGTAGTCCGCCAAAGCCAAGCTTTGGCTGACGGGTCGTGCATCATTGGCTTCAAGATTGTTGGTGACTCCCGCTACCAACGCTGCTATGAGCCCATCGCCGCCTTCAGGTAAGTCGCCCGTGACATAGCCTGCGTCTTGCATGGCGCGCAGCAGCGCCACAGTGGAGGCGGGCGTGTCCAGGCCCACGCCGTTGGCAAGTCGCGCGTCGTCGTTGGGGTAGTTGGCCAAAATCAGTGCCACGCGCTTATCGGCATTTGGCTTTTTCTGAAGCACACACCAGCGCCGCGCCAGCTGGGCCACAAAGGCCATGCGCTCGGGTTCGCTCTGGTAGCGCACCACGTCTACTTGGGTGCGCTCACAACGCCAAGCCAGGCCCTTGAAGCTGATGGCGCGCGTACCAATGCGCCCGTCCACCTCGGGCAACACCACCTGCATGGCGAGATCACGCGGAGCCAGACCATGCGGGTCAGCCTGCCACTGCTCTTGCGAGCAACCTGCGGTTATCAGCTGCAGCACAGGAGCTTCACCCGCCAGCGGCACCATCTGCGTACCTTCTACGCTGTCCACATCAGCACCATCTAGCGCGGTCATTGCAAAGCTCGTGGCGTTAAGAACCACACCCACTTGGTGCTGCATGGCCAAAGACCGAAGCAGCGCCAAACTGGTCGGATTTTTAAGCGAATCCACCGCCAATGCCACAGTGTTCAAGCCAGCATGGCTGAGCGCCTCAAGCATGGCATCGAACACCGCCGTGTTACCGGCCTGAACATGCGCACGGTAGAACACCAGCAACGCAACAGATGCGCCGTCTTGCCACGGTGCGAGTGCATGAGCACCCTGCGGCTGATAAACCATGGCACCTGGCAAAGTGACAGGCGGTGCGGGGCGCGCACCCAAATCAAACGCAGCATGACCGATCAATTCAAAAAAAGTACGGGCATTGTTGCCGCCGCCTTCGCGCAGGCAGCGCCAAAGGTGACGGCAGTCCTCGTCTGTGGCGGTGCTGCGCAGCAACAATTGCAGATCCTCCATCGCATCACCCGAAAACATAGACAACCACTGGCCTCGTGCGCGGGCCGTGTCGCAAACACGCTCCACCAAATAGGCCCAATCGCTGGCGCTGCCCAGATGGTCAATGACCACCACACGCGCATGCTGCAAGACGTCGTCCACATACATATCGATTGATGCGGGTTGGCGCAGCCACATGAGGTTGGCCAGGCGCACCGTGGGGAACTCTGGGCCCATCTGGCCAACCGCGTCAGCTAGCAGCGCCAACGTGGTGTCAGCCGCGCTGAGCACCACTATGTCGCCCGGCGTTTGCTCCACGCGTACGACGCCCTGGTTACCATCTTCAACGTAGCCGCCCGGGCGGGTAGAAAGCAAATGCATATCAGCCTTTTGGGGAACGTTATACGGTAACGGGGAACGCCAATGCCGCAGCTAGCTCGGCCTGCAAGCTGGCGGCATTGAGATCGGAGCCAATCACGACCAAGCGGGATTGGCGAGCCTCGTCGGAACGCCAAGGGCGGTCGAAGTAACTGTCAAAGCGCGTGCCTACGCCCTGTAGCACCAAGCGCATGGCCACACCGGGTAACGCCACAAAGCCTTTGACGCGGTAAATCTCATGCCGCGCAACCACGCCTTCAAGCGCAGCCAGCAACACGTCACGGCTAGGCACATCCAACGTTATCTGGACCGAGTCAAAGGCGTCATGATCGTGATCTTCTTCCTCGTCATGGTGTGTTTTTCGCTGGTCAATCACGTTTTCTACTGCACGTGCCAAGCCCAGCAGTACGTCGATGTCAACCCGGCCATGCTGCGCATGCACCAGCTTCACGCCAGGCGCGGTTTCGACGCGAATAGCAGCCTCTACGCCAGCTAGCGCAGCAGCGTCCAAACCGTCGGTTTTATGCACGATCACCAAGTCGGCGGTGGCCAACTGGTCTTCAAACAGCTCATGCAGAGGCGAATCATGGTCGAGGTTGTCGTCTGCACGGCGCTGGGCATCCACCGCCACCGGGTCGTCAGCGAAGTCACCCGCAGCCACAGCGGGTGCATCCACCACCGTCACAACTGCGTCAACCGTAAACGCCGTGCGTAGCGCGGGCCATTGAAAAGCTTGCACCAGCGGCTTTGGTAAAGCTAGACCGGAGGTCTCGATGATCAGGTGATCAATCTGGTCGCGGCGTGCCGCAAGTTTCTCCATCACCGGCGCAAACTCTTCCTGTACTGTGCAACACAGACAGCCATTGGCCAACTCATAGAGCTGACCAGTCTCTTCGCCGTTCTCGTCACAGCCAATGCCGCAGCCGCGCAACAGTTCACCGTCAATACCGAGTTCGCCAAACTCGTTGACGATGACTGCAATACGGCGACCCTGCGCATGGGTGAGCAGGTGACGCAGCAGTGTGGTCTTGCCGCTGCCAAGAAAACCAGTGACGATAGTGGTGGGGATTTTTCGGGTTTGCATCATTGAGGTCTCGGTTTAAAAATTAACGGGAGGCAGTGCTATAACAAACGGCCTTGGTCAACGAGGGTGAGAGCGTGGTGGCCATGCCTAGTCCTCAATGCCGCGTTGAGCCGGCACACCTGCTTTGAAATGGTGTTTGATCAAGGTCATTTCAGTCACCGTGTCAGCCAGTTCCACCAGCTCAGCAGGGGCGTTTCGTCCTGTCAACACCACATGCACATGCGGCGGACGCTCGCGCAGACAGGTGAGGATGGTGTCAAGCGGTATCCAACCGTAGCGCAGCGGGTACATGATTTCGTCCAGTACCACCATAAAGTGCTCGCCCGCCATCACGGTAGCACGGGCTTTGGCCCAGCCCTCTTGCGCCAGCGCTGCGGAGTGCTCCAGGTCGCGACTCTTCCAACTAAAGCCATCGCCTAAGCCTTCAATGGGAATACCCAGTTGTTCAAACAGCCGGTGCTCACCAAAGCGTGCGCTGGGTACCTTCATGAACTGGTAGACCTTGATTTTCTTGCCCCGGCCATGAGCGCGCAGGGCCAGCCCAAAAGCGGCTGTGCTTTTTCCCTTGCCGTGGCCGGTGTTGATGAGGATGAGGCCGCGCCGCTCGGCCGTGGGGACGACACGCTCGTAACCGACCGGTGGGGTTTCAATCTGCATGGCAGTCCTCTTGGGAGTTTGGGGTAACCCTAGGCAGCGCAACCCACTGCCCAGCCAAGGGATGAATGGCAATCCGGTGGTCAAACACGTCTTCCAGCGCGCGGTGCGTAGCGTTGTCATCACAGGCGCCTTGGTAAGTAATGCGGCCTTGAGCCATGATGACCATCTGGTCGGCCTGCAGCGCCATCGATAGCTCATGCAGCACACTCACCACCGTACGGCCCTGCGCAATGAGCGAGCGTACAACACACAGCCAATCGGCCTGGTGCGGCGGGTCCAGATTGGCCAGCGGCTCATCCATTAACAGCACCTCGGCTTCAACCGCCAGCGCGCGCGCCAGCAAGACGCGTTGGCGCTCACCACCGGACAGTTGTCCGAGTGCCCTGCCGCGCCAGTCCCAGGCATGGGTTGAGCGCAAGGCTTTTTCGACTGCGGCGTGGTCTGCGGCGCTGGCCGGCGCGAGCCAGGGCTGGTGCGGCAAGCGTCCCAGCATGGTCACGTCATACGCCGTCAAATCATCGGCGGAGGCTTCGTTTTGGCCCAGCCACGACAGCTGCTGTGCGCGTAGTTTGGCGGGCGTTGCTTGAAGAGCTTGTCCCAGCAATTCGACTGACCCCGTATAAGGAATCAAGCCCGCCAGCACCTTGAGCAAGGTCGATTTTCCGGCTCCGTTTGGCCCGACGATACTGGTCCAGCGGGCGCGAGGAAAGGCGATGGAAATATCACTTAAAACCTCAGTATTTCCAAGCCTGGCCCGGATTTCGCGGGTCTGTATTGCCAACCGTTTTTCAGCTCCTGAATGCACAGCATCACTCATAGCCCAGCTCCCCGCCCGGTATGCCTGTGCATCAACCACAGCAAGTAGCCACCGCCCAGCACGGCCGTTAGCACGCCCACAGGCAATTCTTGCGGGGCCGTCAACCAGCGCGCCAAAATATCAGCTGCCACCAACAGTACCGCGCCCATCAGGCTAGACAAAACAATCAGCCGCCGGTGCGTGGTTTTCACCACTGAGCGCACCAGATGTGGTGCCGCCAAGCCGACAAAAGCAATCAAACCCGTTTGTGCCACCGCCGTTCCCGTGGCAAGTGCCAAGACAGCAACCAGTGCTGCGCGCATTTGCGGCAGTTGCAGCCCCAGGCTTTGGGCAGTCGCCTCGCCGAGTGCCAGGCCGTCCAGCACATGGCTCATCAGCCAGGCCGATACCAGGCTCACACCTAAGGCTGAAGCCATCACGGCACAAGCGGTCCAGCCGACAAACGCTGTGGTGCCCAACATAAAGGCTTGCATCGCCTGCATGATGTCAGGCGTGAGCAGCAACACCAGTGAGGTCAACGCCCCCAGCACCACACCCACCACCACACCGGCCAGCAGCAAACGCAGCGTGTGTTGTACGCCCTTGGCCAGCAGCAGCGTTAGCAGAACAGCTGCGACTGCGCCTAAAAATGCTGCCCCTGTCAATCCGACCCGCGCTACCCATTGCGTAGCCAGCGGCGACACACCAAACAGCGCCATGGCCAATGCCACGCCCAAGGATGCACCCGAGGCACTGCCCAGCAAATACGGGTCCGCCAACGGGTTGCGAAAGAGGCCTTGCGCCACGGCACCGGCCAGCCCTAATAGTGCGCCCGACAGCCAGGCACCCACCGTGCGCGGCAGGCGAATTTCCCACACGATCAGCATGGCCTGCGGGTCACGCTGCATGTTGGCAACGGATTCAAAACCGGTACTGCCGACTGTGATGCCGAGCAGCAAGAAGGCACAGGAAAATAAAACCAACGCAGCTAACAACCAGCTTGCTTTGGCTTGCCCCTCACCCCTGACCTCTCCCCGGGGCGAGGTTGTAAAAGATAGGTCGTTACTCATACGACTCTAAACACTTGGCCATCAGCCGCGCCGCCTCGGCCATGCGCGGGCCGGGGCGTACCACCACATCGGAATCGCCCACGCCAAACACACACACACGGTTATTTTTGACCGCTTTGATGCTGTTCCAGCCGGGGTAGGCCACGGCGTTGACCATGCTGCGGTTGCCGATCATGATCACGTCGGGGTTGGCACGCACTACAAATTCGGGGTTCAGGCGGGGGAACGGGCCGAGCTTGGCAGGCACGACATTTTTAACGCCCAGACGGCTCAAGGTTTCTCCAATAAAAGAGGCTTCGCCCGCGGCATACGGCCCCCGGCTGACTTCGAAATACACCCGTGCTGTTTTGGCTTTTGCAGGCAGTGACTGCGCTGCCGCCGACACGCTGCTGTCGATGACGCGCCATAAGCGCTCTGCGCCTTGCGCCTCTGGTACGGCCAGCAGCACGCCCAGTACTGACAACACGCGTTTGACATCGGCATGAGTCTTGGTCTCCAGCGCCACCACCTTGATGCCCAGCGCCTCCAGTCTTTCACTAGCACGCGACTTGCCAGACACCAGCACCACGTCGGGCTTCAAAGCCACAATGGCTTCAATGTTCGGATCCATGCCGCCGCCGAGTTTCGGCAAGTTTTTCAGACTGTCGGGGAAGTTGGAATAACGGTCAACACCGACCAGGCGCTGGCATTGCTCCATCGCGCAAACGCTTTCTGTGAGTGACGGCAACATGCTGACGATGCGCTGCGGCGTTTGCGTGAAGGTCACGGTAACGCCCCGGTCGTCTGTGACTTGCAGCGCCTGGGCAGCGCCACAAAAAACCATGGCTAACAAGACCAGGCGTTTCATGCAGGCTCCTTCAAGGTCAATGGCAAACCAGCAGCCATGAAGGTCACGCGATCGCACACCGCAGCCACGTCTTGGTTCAAGCGACCCAGCGCATCGACAAACGCTCTGGTCTCGCGCCCCATCGGGATCACGCCCAGTCCGATCTCATTACCCACCAGAATCACCGGACCCAATGCATTCTTAATTGCTATTAAAAAAGTAGCTTGTTGCACCCGAATTTGTTGGTCTAATGCGTTATTTGGTGCATTTTTTAGGCCATTTTTAGTATTTTCAGGACTATTTTCAGCACTGTCATAAGGCATCAAGAGGTTGGTCAGCCACAGCGTCAGGCAATCGACCACCACAATGGTCTGCGGCGTGCTGTGGGTTTGAATCGCTAGGCCAAGGTCTATCGGCTCTTCAACCGTCTGCATACCCGGGACGCGCTCTGCCCTGTCTTGCTGGTGGCGTGCAATGCGTGCCACCATCTCATCATCCCAGGCCGTCGCGGTGGCAAGCATCACGGCTTTGTGGCCAGTCGATAGCGCCAGCCAGTCCCGCGCCAGCAGCTCAGCGCGGCGTGATTTACCGCTGCGCTGGCCACCCAAAATGAATTCACTGCGGTTAGCCATGCAGTTCAGACCAGTTCATGACAGTTTTATGCATTTGCTCTATACCGTCAGTAATCGAGGCAGGGCCAGGCTGCAAAATTTCAGCCGACTTGATTTCAAACAGCTGATCGTTTTTCACCGCGTTGACATCCTGCCAGCCCGGCCTGGCGCGTACATGCGCTGGCCTGAACTTGCGGCCACACCAGGAGCCAAAAATAATGTCGGGGTTGCGCTTCACAATCTCCAGCCCGTCAGCGATGATGCGGCCTTTGCCCATCGGCTCCCGGGCCAGCTCGGGAAAGCAATCGTCACCGCCCGCAATGCCAACCAGCTCAGACACCCAGGCAATGGCGCTGATATGCGGGTCATACCACTCTTCAAAAAAAACCCGCGGGCGGCGTTTCAAAGAACTGGCGGCCGCTTCAATTTGCAGCAGGCGGTTTTGCATCGCCTGAATCAACGTTAAACCTTTGTCAGCTTGCCCAACCATGGCGGCCAGTTGGTACATCATGGAAAAAATCTCAGCCACGCTGCGTTGGTTAAAGATCGTGACCTGAATGCCTTTCTTAACCAGCTGCGACGCAATATCAGCCTGCAGGTCTGAAAAGCCAATCACGCAGTCGGGTTGCAGATCAACAATCTTGTCAATCTTGGCACTTAAAAAGGCGCTGACTTTGGGCTTTTCTTCCCGCGCACGCGGCGGCCGCACGGTGTAGCCGGATATGCCGACAATGCGCCGTTCTTCGCCCAGCAGGTAAAGCCATTCGGTGGGTTCTTCCGTCAGGCACACAATGCGTTGCGGACCGTAGTTTTGGCCTCTTGAATGCGCGCGCCAATCGCTTGTTTTATCCAGCACGTTGACCTTTCAAAAACAGACCTGCCGCAGCTGCCGGGTGAGACGCAAACCAGGCATGAAAGTAGCTAGCCTTGACCGAGCCAAGTACATACAGGGCCTCACCCTCGCCGCGCAGCTTGCGGCCTGGTGCGGCCTGGGTACGCGCTGTAGCAGGCAAAGTTGTGATGCAAGTGGAATAGTGAAACGCATGTCCACGCAGAACACCGCCATTGACTTCAAGTTGCTGCGGCCCCAGACCTGCCAGCCGCTTTTGCAGCGCCACGCTGCCAGGCAGCACAGCCCACATCGGGTAGCTCGCAGCATCTGCGCACGTCAAGGTGTCAAACAAAGCCATCATGCCGCCGCATTCAGCCCAGACCGGTTTAGCAGCCGCCACATGTGCATTGATGCTATTTTTCATGGTCGTATTGGCTGCTATTTTTTCGGCATGCAGTTCCGGGTAGCCGCCGGGTAACCACAGCGCATCGCAAGCTGGCAATACAGCGTCATGCAGTGGAGAAAAGTATGTAATTTGCGCGCCCATCGCCTCCAGGCAATCAATATTGGCAGCGTAGATAAAGCAGAAAGCGGCATCACGCGCTACGGCAATGGTTTGGCCGGTGAGAAGCTGGCTTTCTTGCTCCGTCTCCCCCACGGAGATAGCTGGGGAAAGGGCTTTGTGCGTAACCGAAAAATCCGTAGACCAGGCCTGTAAATCCGCTAGGTCCATTTTGCCCAGCTGGGTTTCTGCCAGGGCATCAGCTGCGGCATCAAGCCTCTGAACAGCATCGCTCAGCTCACTGGCCAGCACCAAACCCAAATGCCGCTCAGGCAATGTAAAAGCATCACTGCGCATCAGCGCGCCGCGCCACTGTGCAGCATCACGCAGGCCGGCCTGAAGCATCTCGGCGTGGCCTGTTGATGCCACACGGTTAGCCAGTACGCCCGTAAAGCGCAAGCCTTCACGGTAGGACTGCAAACCCCAGGCCAAAGCTCCGAAAGTGCCCGCCATGGCGCTGGCGTCAATCACCGTCAGCACAGGTAAACCAAAGCGCTGCGCCAGATCCGCAGCACTGGGCTCACCATCAAACAAACCCATCACGCCTTCAACAATGATCAGGTCAGCATCCAGCGCCGCTTCAAGCAGGCGCTGTGCGCAATCGCCCTCGCCGGTCATCCATAAATCAAGCTGATGTACCGGGTTGCCGCTGGCCAGCGTCAACCAATGCGGGTCTAAAAAGTCAGGCCCACACTTGAAGACCCGAACCCGCCTGCCCTGCCGCGTGTGCAGCCGTGCCAAAGCAGTGGCGACGGTGGTCTTGCCCTGCCCGGAGGCGGGGGCAGCAATCAAAATGGCGGGGCAACGGACGGATGGGGTCATCAAGCTTGCTCAGGGTTTAGTGTGGTGCCTAAGTCAGACCCACAAATAGTGTGCTCTTGGCAGTTGCGAAGCCGATAGCAGTTTGATATATCTTGTCAGTTAAGTTATCAACCCGCAGCAACGCTTTCCAGTCTTTGGTCAGTAAGGTGCTGGCGCTCACATTAATCAAAGCGTAACCTGGCAGCTCTGTCGTATTGGCAGCATTGTTGTAACGCAGGGCTGACAGCAAGACATCGCCAGCCAGCGTCCATTGGCCAACACGCGTATCAACGCCGAAGAGGGCGTGCTGCTTGGCACGGCGGGTAAGCTGCTTGTTTGTCGTTGTGTCTCTTGGGCTTTGTATGTCTAGAGAACCGTACACGCGGTAATTGCCCAGCGTTTCACTGGCCGTGAAGGTCAAACCGGTGTACTCTGCCCTCAAAGTGTTGGCATAGCAGCCTTCACGGGTTGCAGTTGGCAGCTGACCGCTGGGGCAGAGGCCGGCACCGCTGACAAACGACAACAAGTTGGCCATTTTGTTGCGGTGAGCCACCACACCGTAGTTGCTGGTGCTGCTTTCAACGTACTTCAAGCCCATCTCAACATTGCTGCCCGCTTCAGGCAGCAGCGCTGTTGGCGGTGCATAGACGGTAAAACGCTGGCGCAGAGTAGGCACGCGAAACGAGTTGCCAGCGCTAACAGACGCCTTCCATTGCGGTGTAAGTGCATAGGCATAGCCAGCTGACCCGGTTGACTTGCCGCCAAATTCACTGTCCCTGTCGCGCCGCATGTTGAGTTGCACGGTATGCGGCCCGCCGGTCCAGCCGTAGCCCAAACCGACACTGTTTTGTGCTTTTTCACGGCTAACTGTGGCGCTGCCAACCGGCAAGGCGCTAGAGCCTACCAACAGAAATTGGTCTTTTCTGTTTCCAACGCTAGCGTTGAAAAGATGCGCTCCAGGCCGATATTCGTTAGTCCACAACAGCGTGCTGATTTTGGTCTGGTCATACGACACGGTGGGCGTCGATCCATTCAGCGGCTCTTCGCCGCGATCAGTACCGCCTGATACCAACAATCGGGTGCTGCAGTTATCGGTCCATTTGGCCAACCATTGGGCGCTGACCGTCTGGACACGGTTGATGCGCCGGTAGTCGCGCGTCAGACCACTGTCGTATTGCGCATCATTTTTATTGCGCAACATACTGGTTGCCAGACCATGGCTGGAATTAATCTGAAACCCCAGCCTGGCGCTGACGTTCATGCTTTTGTAGCCGTCGGAATCCGATTTTTGCCCAGTGACAGGGCGAACATTAAAACCATCGCTGCTGGTTTGCACTATGCCAAATGCGTAGTCGGTCGGACTTGCCGAACCACTGGCACTGACATCAATTTTTTGTGTGTTGTACGCTCCGCAACCCAGCGTGATGGCGGGTGCAAAAGCGCCGTGACCTTTTTTAGTAAAAATATGAACCACGCCTGCCGAAGCATCAGAACCATACACAGCACTGGTGGAGCCACGGACGATTTCAAT
>JBBAPP010000015.1:12411-15496 GCA_040400775.1 Polaromonas sp.
ATCGGCCACCACATCACCTAAGCGCGGCAGTAACAAAAGCTTCATTGAGCTGTGGGTCAGTATTTGTTGGTGCAAAAGAAGACAAAGAAAAGAGCGAAGGCAAATCAACAGCCGTGGCCAGGGTAAGCGAAGCAAACCGATCACGATAAACACAGGGCTTCATGGGTAAAAACATTCAACAACAGACCCTCACCGGCTTCCCCGCCAGTGCATGAGCGATACGACAACACACCTTTTAATGGGCGTTTCATCACCTTGTTGGCCGGTATCCGGGCTGACGGAGCTACCTTCATCGCCTTCCCAAGTGCTTGTTCAAGTCACTCAGTGGCATGTGATGAAAGCTGACTGCAGGTCAAAATAATTGACGCTGCATTCGTCCGTTTTACCGTTGCGGGGGCAGCGCAGGTTAAAAGCGAAAGCCGTCGGCGGCTAACTTTCTCCTGCTTCCCGTTGAACTGCGGCATGTGAACCACACCGCGAGCACCAACAATGTATATTCTATGCTCGGGCTGGCTCGAAACCCTACAATTGGTAATTCATGTCCACTACCAACCAAATTGATCAGATCACAGAACGCGTCGAACGCCTGTTGCTGCGCTATGAGGAACTGCAGCGTACCAACGCTCTGCTGGCTGATGAAGTCGGCGTGCTGACGCAGGAGCGCGACTCACTCAAGTCACGTCTTGGCGCGGCACGGGCACGGGTTGATGCACTGCTAGAGCGGCTGCCTGAAAACACCCACCACAAACAAACCACACCCTTCGTGACGACATGATGAAGCAGCTTGAGGTTCAAATCATGGGGCAGAGTTACCTGTTGGGCTGTCCTCCTGATGGTGATGCACGCTTGCTTGACGCGGTGCATCGGGTCGACTTGGCGATGTGCAAAATCCGCGATGGTGGAAAAATCAAGGCGCGAGACCGGATTGCAGTATTGGCGGCTTTAAATTTGGCTTTTGATACGCCGGAACCTGCTGTCATGACCTTCACACCAGCACCAGGCCAAGAGTCGGTCCAACTTGCGGCGCTGATTGACCGGCTGGACTCAGCGCTGAGCCAGGACGGCCAACTGCTCTGAGCTTTTTATTGATCTAGGCCCTACAATCTGACGTGTCTGCGGTACGCGCTGGGCTTTATATTTCCTTGTACCAATGCTTTTAATAGCACGGGCTTGGTAAATTGCTTGGTCGGTGTGCACGTCTCGCGTTAGACGAGCCCAAAGCCAGGCTGCCCTCGCCCACCTGAACCCTGGTTCAGGATGACGGTCCAGCGGTACTTGCAGACACCTTTTTGATATTCCCATAAATCCATTTTTTGGGCGAATTACTGCGTTGTCCGGTGCTCGGAATCCTCATGCACGCAAGTGCATTCCGGTGTCCTGTGCGCCGTACGCCTTGCACTTCATCCCAAAAATTTGAATTTCTGGAAACGCCAAACATTGCTTTCAAATCAACCCAAGCCGAGTTTTTGCGCCAGCCCTATACGCTGCAGCTTGCCCGTTGCGCCTTTGGGAATTTCGTCCATGATGAGAATTTTCTTCGGCACCTTGAAGTCGGCCAGCTTGGTGGCGGCAAACGCACGGATCTCGCGGTCAGTCGCTGTCTTACCCTCACGCAGCACCACCGCCGCAGCGACTTCTTCTCCCAGCTTGTCGTGCGGCATGCCAAAAGTGACCACCTGCGCCACGGCGGGGTGGTCCATCAGCACTTCATCGACTTCACGCGGCGATATTTTTTCACCACCCCGGTTGATAATTTCTTTCAGCCTTCCCGTCAGCGTCAGATAACCTTCGGGCGTCATCGTGCCCTGGTCGCCGGTACGAAACCAGCCCTTGGTAAAGCCTTCGGCATTGGCTTTGTCATTGTTTTCATAGCCGAGGGTGACGTTTTCGCCACGAATGACAATCTCACCAATTTCGCCAGCGTCCAACAGCTGGCCTGTGACGTCCATGATGGCCACTTCAGGGCCAGCCGCAATACCCACAGATCCGGGAATGCGCTTGCCAGGCGGCAGGGGACTGCTGGCCATTTGATGCGCCGCTTCGGTCATGCCGTAAGACTCAATCAGCGGCGTTTTGAAGACTCTTTCAAGCTCGGCAATCACCTGCGGCGGCATCGACGACGACGACGAGCGGATAAAACGCAGTGGGTTGGCTTCAATCACGTCCGTGTTGTTGGCAGCACGCGCCAAAATGGTTTGGTGCATGGTGGGCACAGCCGTGTACCAGCTGGGCTTGCACTCTTTCATCCAGCCAAAAAACTTGAGCGCATTAAAACCTGGGGTACAAAAAATCATGCTGCCCACAGCCATCGGTGCCAGCACGCCGGCAATCAAGCCATGAATATGAAACAAAGGCATCACATGCAACTCGCGGTCGGCGCTGGTCAGCTGCAAGGTGCTGCTGATATTACGGGCAGACGCACACACATTGCGGTGCGACAGCGGCACAATTTTGGGCCGTGAAGTCGTGCCGGAGGTGTGCAAAATCAATGCCACATCGTCCGCCTGAGCCGGACCTGGCAATGCAGCCTGGCCTGTATGGGCCGAGATCAATTCAAAGCTGCCTGCACCCTGTTCTGGCAAAGCCTTCAAATGAATTACCGCTACGCCTAACTTGGCAGCAACAGCCAGCGCGGGGGTTTCGCTGTCAACTGCAACGATCAGCGCCTTGGCTTTTAAGTCGCCCAGGTAAAACTCAAACTCATCCGCACGGTAAGCCATGTTGAGTGGCGCTGCGGTACAGGCGCTGGCCACAGCAACGAAGGCGGTCGCCATTTCTGGACAATTGGGCAGCACGATGCCCACGCGGTCGCCCCGGCCAATGCCCATGGCATTCAGGGCGGCCGTAGTTTGTGCGATGAGCGTTTGCATCGCGCCATAAGACAAGGAAACGCCGCCAGGCGCCATCATGGCGGGTGATGTCGGCGCTTGCAGCGCAACCATGTCGTGGAGTGTGGTGAAGTGGATCATAAAAAGTTTAAATTTTAAGAAATTTTTAAAGTTGCATGGTGCTGCTGCAAATTTTTTGCCAACAAACTGGCCAGCGCATACACGGCGTGAATGGTCGGTGTCGGGGTCTGGGTGAT
>JBBAPP010000015.1:15596-22194 GCA_040400775.1 Polaromonas sp.
GTGGCGTGCGTCAGTGCGCTGATGGGGTTAAAGCTCAAATTGCCCCACACCTTGAGCCATATTTCAGACCGGATGTCGCGCGATACTGGCGCCTTGAAGCCAGCGCCTTTGAAGGCATCGCTGATGCTGCGAATGCTCGGGCTATCAGACCCGTCAATCTCACCCAGCGTGAAGCGATTGCCTTCAATCACCTTGATCACACCGGGGCTAATTACCTCACTGGCCGGGTAAACCACGCTGCCAATCACGCTGTCAATCGGGATGTATTTGGCAATCACGCCATCGGGGTCGACCGCACGCACGGGCATGCCGGTGTAGTCGCCCGGCAATTTGTAAAAGTACCACCAGGGAATGCCGTTTTGCATCGTCACCACGCGGGTATCAGGGTGCATCAATGGCGGCAAATCTGCGGCTACAGCAGCCACCTGGTGCGCCTTCACGGCCAGAATCACCAGGTCTTGCAGGCCCGCCTCGCCGATGGTGGCGGTTGCTCTGGCAGGTTTGGCCAGCAACACGTTGCCGTTTTCCTCCATCAGCGTCAAACCGTTTTGCTTGACGGCTGCCAGGTTAGCACCGCGCAAAATCAGGGTCACTTCATGGCCGCTGAGTGCCAGCTTGGCACCCAGCATGCCACCTATGGCGCCCGCGCCAACGATACAAATTTTCATGTCAAAGGTCTGCTTTATGTGTTGATGATTCGCTTAGATTTTGGCTTCAAAGGTGTTTTGCAAACTACCTATGCCCTCAATCACAACGTCCACCACTGTACCCGGCTTGATGGGCAAAACGCCCAGCGACGTGCCGCAGGCAATCACATCACCGGGGTAGAGCGTCATCTCACGCGACAAGCTTGCCACAATCTGCGCGGGTGAAAAAATCATGTCACTGCACGGGTAATTTTGCCGCTCACGGCCGTTCACCAGCGTCCTGACGCTCAGTGTTTTCCAGTCTAGCCCCGTGGCAATGCTTGGCCCAAAAATACCAAAAGTGTCAAAGCTCTTGGCGCGCGTCCACTGCGCAAATGACGCATCCCGCGTCAGCAAGTCCAGCGCTGTCACATCGTTCACGCAGGTCAGCCCAAAGATGGCATCCGCAGCGTCTTCCAGACTGGTGTTTTTACAGGTTTTACCCATCACCAGACCCAGCTCACCCTCGTAGACCACGCGGCCGTCGTAGCTGGTAGGCGCGGTAAACGCTTGCCCATGCGCGCAATAGCTGCTGGCCGCCTTGATAAACCACAAAGGCTCGGCAGGCACAGCCAAGCCCTGCTTGGCTGCTTGCGCGTGGTAGTTGTTCCATAAACCGATAAATTTGCTGGGTATGCAAGGTATCAAAATACTGACGTCGGTCAACGCCAACGACCGCCCGGTGACTTCAAAACTACCAAATATGTCGCCTTGGCAAACCGTGATGTGATCGTCCGCAACAAAACCAAAACCTGCTTCGCCTTGGTACGCGTAGCGCAACCATTGCCTGGCGGTCATGCCGCGTCACGCTTCATGCGCTTGAGCACAGCACCCATCAAAGGCCAGAACAGCATAAGCAAAGCCAACGCGGTGATGCTGGCGACCAGCGGGTTAGAGACGAACACCAGCATGCTGCCGCTTGAACCGAGCAGCGATTGCCTGAATGCGTTTTCAGCCATGTCGCCCAGCACCAGTGCCAGCACCAGCGGTGCCAGCGGATAGTCCAGTTTTTTGAACACATAACCCATCACGCCGAACCCCATCATCAGCCACACATCAAACATTGAACTGTGTACGGTGTAGGCACCAACAGCACAAATCACCAAAATCACTGGCGCGATGATAGAAAACGGAATCCGCAAAATCGCTGCAAACCACGGTACGGTGAGCAGCACCACAATCAAGCCCACCACATTGCCCAGGTACATGCTGGCGATCAGTCCCCAGACAAAATCTTTTTGCTCAACAAATAGCAATGGCCCCGGCTGTAAACCCCATACCAGCAGACCGCCCAGCAGCACAGCCGCGGTCGGTGAGCCGGGTATGCCCAGCGTCAGCATCGGCAACAACGCGGCGGTGCCCGCAGCGTGTGCAGCCGTCTCGGGTGCCAAAACGCCTTCAATTTCGCCCTTGCCAAAGTTTCCAGGATTTTTGGAAAACCGCTTGGCAATGCCATAACCCATGAACGACGCAGGCGTTGCGCCACCCGGCGTGATGCCCATCCAGCAGCCCACAACCGAACTGCGGACGTAGGTCAACCAGTAGCGCGGCAGCTTTTTCCAGGTCTCCAACACCACCTTGCTGTTGATCTTGCCGTCTTTACCTTTAAAGGCCAGGCCTTCCTCCATGGTCAATAAAATCTCACCAATGCCAAACAAGCCGATGACAGCAATCAGAAAGTCAAAGCCCTTCATGAGTGGCGCGAAGCCAAAGTTCAGCCGAAGCTGGCCGGTAACGTTGTCCAAACCAACGGCTGCCAGTGAGAAGCCCAGGAACATCGCAGCCAGAGTTTTCCATGGCGCACCTTTGGTCATCCCCACAAAGCTGCAAAACGTCAGCAACTGCACAGCAAAAAACTCGGGTGGACCAAATTTAAGGGCGAATTTGGCCACCACAGGTGCCAAAAATGTAATCATCAATACGGCAACCAGCGCGCCAATAAACGATGAGGTGAAAGCCGCCGTCAATGCCTGGCCAGCCTGACCCTGCTGAGCCATGGGATAACCGTCAAAAGTTGTGGCGACCGACCAGGGCTCGCCCGGAATATTGAACAAAATGGAGGTGATGGCGCCACCGAAAAGTGCCCCCCAATAAATGCACGATAACAAAATAATACCTGACACTGGGGTCATACTGAAGGTCAGCGGCAGCAAAATTGCCACCCCATTGGCACCACCCAAGCCGGGCAGTACGCCAATCAAAATACCCAGCACGATGCCCAGAAACATCAGCCCAATATTGACTGGGGACATGGCCACAGCAAAGCCTTGAAACAACGCGTTGACTTCATCCATATCAATATCCCAAAGCAGCCTCGATGGGCCCTTTGATCAAAGGCACCTTGAACCAGATTTCAAACATCACGAAAAGTACCAGCACCACCATCAAAGCAGTCACAGCCGAGCTAAGCAGGCTGAACTTGCCCTGCCAGCGCATAAAAACCGCAATGAAGATAAGTGATGCTGCATAAAGACCCAGCCATTGCATCACCGTCACATACACCAGACATGGCAAAAATATGGCCAGCACCAGCTTGATTTGCGGACGGGAGACAAAGGACTCGGTTTTGCTGGACCGAACAGCCAAAAGCAGGTTTGCAGCACTTGCCACGCTCATCAGCAAGCCCACATAAAAAGGAAAATACCCGCTTTGAGGTCCATCATTGCCCCAGCCTGCGCCTGAGCGCAAGCTGTCCCACATCACGACACTGCCAATGAGCAAAAAGAAAATAGCGGTCACTATTTCAAGAGTGCGCTTGGAGACTGCGCTTTGTTCAGGCGCTTCTGGAGGTTCTTGTTGCATAGAATGCTGACGGTTTATTTGGCGACAAATCCGGCTTCTTGCATCAGCAGGCGGTGGCGGATTTCTTCGTTGGCAATCCAGCGGGCAAACTCTGCGCCTTCCATGAAGGTCTGGTTGAACGCGCCTTCGTCCATGAACTTTTTCCAATCGGCTGTGGCGCGTACTTTTTTCATCAGATCAACGTAGTAGGCGATTTGCGCTGGTGTCACGCCAGGCGCCATAAAGATGCTGCGCATCATCAGGTATTCAACATCGAGTCCATTTTCTTTGCAGGTAGGAATGTCTGACCAAGCTTTATCTGCAATCGTCTGTTTGTAAGGCAGGCGTACGCCGTCAAATACGCACAGGGGGCGCAGTTTGCCACCACGCCACTGGGCCACTGCCTCAATCGGGTTGTTCACGGTGGAGTCAACGTGTTTGCCCACCAATTGCACTGCGACTTCACCACCGCCTCTGTAAGGCACATAAATAAACTTGCTGCCTTGGGATTTTTCTATCAGGGCGGTGATGATCTGGTCTTCTTGCCTGGATCCTGTACCTCCCATCTTTAGTTTACCGCCAGCTGCCTTGACGGCTGCCAGGTATTCTTGCGTGGTTTTGTGGGGTGATTCTGCGTTGACCCACAGCACAAATTCATCCAGCGCCAGCATGGCGACAGGTGTCATGTCTTTCCAGCTGAAAGGAACGCCTGTGGCCAGGGGTGTGGTGAATATGTTGGACAGGGTGATGACGATTTTGTGTGGGTCGCCTTTTGCGTTCTTAATGTCAAGGAACCCCTCAGCGCCTGCACCACCGCCTTTGTTGACCACCACCACCGAGGTTTTCATCAAATTGTTTTTGGTGATGATCCCCTGGATCAGCCGCGCCATCTGGTCAGCGCCGCCTCCGGTGCCTGCAGGCACGACAAACTCGACATTTTTGGTCGGCTGCCAGGATGCTGCGTCAGCAGCACCATGGACAAGCAAAGTTACACTGAGAGCCGTTGTAAAGACCAAATTAAAAAATGACTTTAAGCACATTTGTGTCTCCTGCAAATTGTTGTGTGAGCGGGGCATTACAAAAATCAATTTCAGTTTAACTGCACAGTTCATAAAAATACCCCCTAGTTTCTGGGGGTAAACCCACCCAAACTTGAAATATGTTGCTCGAGCCTTTGTTAATTGTTGAACTTGCTGCCATAGGCACTGCCACCGGATTTTTGGCAGGCCTGCTGGGTATAGGTGGCGGAATGCTGATGGTGCCCTTCATTACCTTGATCATGTCCCATCGGGGGGTAGCGCCTGATCTGGCTGTCAAGATGGCAATCGCTACCTCCATGGCGACGATTATTTTTACGTCCATGTCCAGTGTTTGGGCGCATCACAAGCATGGCGCAGTCCGCTGGGACGTTGTCAAACGCCTGGCGCCAGGAATCGTAGCAGGCAGCCTGCTAGGAAGTCTGGGGGTTTTTGCATTACTCAAGGGTGCGTACCTGGCTATTTTTTTTGGCTTGTTTGTCGGGTTCTCCGCCACGCAAATGTTTCTTGACAAAAAGCCCGAGCCTTCTCGGCAGTTGCCGGCCACCGGCGGGCTACTGGTGGCAGGCGGCCTGATTGGTTTTCTGTCCGGGCTGGTCGGCGCTGGCGGCGCGTTTATCAGCGTACCCTTCATGACCTGGTGCAACATCGCCATCCGCAATGCGGTAGCCACATCCGCAGCGCTGGGCTTTCCAATTGCGGCGGCCAATGTAATGGGTTACATCATCAGCGGCCAGAACGTACAGAACCTGCCTGTGGGCGCTTTTGGCTACATCTGGCTACCCGCTTTGGGTGTTATTGCCGCATGCAGTTTTCTAATCGCACCGCTGGGCGCTAAAGCTGCGCACACACTGCCGGTTGGCAAGCTCAAACGCGTCTTTGCAAGCGTCCTGTACGTTCTTGCAGCCTACATGCTTTACAAAGGCATAGCTGGCTAGGAAACAGCAGGCGCAGGCATCACCACCAGGCCGTCCGCATCGGCATACAGCCAGTCGCCAGGGCGAACCCAAACGCCTTGTATCTGAACCGCCAGACCTGCCTGGCCTTCACCGCGCTTATCAGGAGGGCATGGCATGGCCGCAAGTGCGCATATGCCGATGCTGCATTGCGACAGCTCGGCCACATCACGCACGCAGCCATCAATCACCACACCGGCCCAACCATTTTTTTGCGCAGCGGCAGCCAGATTGCCGCCTAGCAAAGCCCGCCGCAATGACGCCCCGCCATCCACCACCAGCACCCGGCCAGCGCCTGGTGATTCAACGGCGGCTTTAACCAGCGAGTTGTCTTCAAAGCATTTGATGGTCACGACTTCACCGCAGAACTGAAGCAGCCCACCAAAGTGTTTAAACACCGGCGCAAGCACCCTGAAGCTGCCGGTAGAGTCGTTTTTATAAGCATCACAGAGATCGCAGGTAGCAAATTTCAGACGATTTTCAGCATGCATGTCATCGGTCCTTGTTGAAAATAAAACGCTATTTTCTCCCGTCGCGGGTCGCGTCGCGCGCAGGTTTTTGATTTTCAGAGGTAAATAAGCATCACTAACCATCAAAAAAATACTTTTCCCCTATGAAAAGTACGTTTTCTCCAGTAGCATCGCAATGCCGTTGGGGAGTAGTTATCTCTGACGGTGATTTATCAACTTCTAGAAGGAAAATCAATCATGGCAACTGCAAAAAAAGCACCGGCTAAAAAAGCGCCTGCAAAAAAGGCTGCTCCGGCAAAGAAAGTAGCTGCGAAGAAAGCAGCGCCCGCGAAAAAGGTCGCCGCTGAAAAAGCAGCACCTGCAAAAAAGGTAGCCGCTAAAAAAGCAGCGCCCGCCAAAAAAGTTGCGGCTACAAAGCCAGCTGCTAAAAAAGCGCCTGCCAAAAAGCGAACCCCGAACGCTGCGTTCATGAAGGCACTGACCTTGAGCAAAGAACTGGCAGCAGTTCTGGGCGACAAGCCACTGCCGCGCACTGAGATCGTCAGCAAGCTGTGGGTCTACATCAAGGCCAACAAACTGCAAGACCAGATTAACAAGCGCATGATCAACGCCGATGCCAAGCTGAAAGCCGTTTTCGGCAAAGCCCAGGTGTCGATGTTCGAGATGGC
>JBBAPP010000016.1:0-12044 GCA_040400775.1 Polaromonas sp.
CTAAATGGCGTTGTCAATCTGTTTACTTTTTGTACTTTGACCGCATCGCGTTGCGCCACAGTCACAAGCTGCGGGGCAATCTCAGCCAGCGGCAACAGCACAAAAGCCCGCTGCCACATGCGCGGATGCGGAACAGTCAGCTGGGGTGAGTCGATGCGTCCCTCGCCGTATAAAAGCAAGTCCAAATCTAGTGTGCGAGGCGCATTGATATACGACCTTTGACGGCCAGCAGTAGCCTCGATCTGCTGCATGTATTGCAGCAAGGTGGGCGCGGGCAGTTTGGTTTCAATTTCAACCACAGCGTTGATGTAGTCACCACCCGGCGCATGTCCTGGCAGTATTTCGAGCGGCTCTGTTTGGTACAGGCTGGAGGTTTTTTTAACCGCACAACGTGGCAAACCGTTGATGGCAGCAACCGCCTGCTGTAGCGCCGCCACCGCATCGCCCAGATTCGCACCCAGTGCGACGTAGGCCGTCACCATGGCATTTAATCAGGCACCGGACCCGGGGGCACTGCCTTCACCCCGGTTGACTGGCTTGCGGCGACGGCGGCGTTTTTTGGCAGGCGCAAACTCACCTTCTGGCTGCTCAGCCTCTGGCGTTGAATCTGTGGGTGCTGCAAAACGCACATCAACGGCTGGCGCATCCACTTTTTTTACCCGCACGCGCGGCTGCTGCGGTTTTTGCAACTGTGCCAAGCGCTGGGTTTCAATCATGTCGTGGCGCACATCGTCGTAGGCGGTAGAAAACTTTTCCCACCACTCGGCCAGTTCCATGTCAATTTCGCCGGTTTGCGCGCGCAAACGCAAAAAGTCAAAACCAGCGCGAAAGCGCGGTTGCTCCAGCATCGAATACGGCGACGAGCCGACACGCTTGTCAAAGCGTATCTGCATGGCCCAAATTTCGCGCATGTCTCCGCCCAACTTGCCCCGGCCCGAGACATCGCCAATCTTGGCGTTGAAGGCATCGTCAATCGCATCATGCAACGCCGGCAGCGTGTGTTCACCGCGACCCATGCGCTGGTTCCATCCGTCACGCACATCGGCCCACAAAATGCATGACAGCAAAAAGCTCGGCGCAACCGGTTTGCCTTCGCCAACGCGCCGATCGGTGTCTTGCAGGGCCAGGCTTAAAAACGGCTGATGCGCGTTGCTGACCACTACATCGAGCAATGGGTAAATACCTGTCAAGCCTAATGTTTTGAGCTGCTCGATACTGGCCAGCGCGTGGCCGGTTTGCAGCAGCTTGAGCATTTCATCAAACAGGCGTGACTGCGGTACATCCAGCAGCAGCTTGACGCTGCTTTTAAGCGGTTGCACCGTTTTGTCTTCAAACTTGAAACCCAAGGCATTCAGCTTGGCGGCAAAACGCACGGCACGAATGATACGCACCGGGTCTTCACGGTAGCGCACTGCCGGGTTGCCAATCATACGGATGATTTTTTTCTTCGCGTCCTTGATGCCGTTGTGGTAGTCGACCACCACCTGCGTTTCAGGGTCGTAGTACATGGCGTTGATGCTGAAGTCGCGCCGCGCAGCGTCTTCTTGTATCGAGCCCCAGACGTTGTCGCGCAGCACGCGGCCTGAGCTGTCGACGGCGTGCGTCATACCGGCCAGCTCGCTCTTGCTGGTACGTTCGTTACCGCCGACCTGCTCTGCCTGGCTGCTGTCAAGATAAGCGCGAAAGGTCGACACCTCAATCACCTCATGCTCACGGCCCCGGCCGTAGATGACGTGAACAATTCGAAAGCGCCGGCCAATGATGAAGGCGCGCCTGAACAAGCGCTTCACTTCTTCTGGCGTGGCATCGGTCGCCACGTCAAAGTCTTTGGGTTTCAAGCCCACCAGCAAGTCGCGTACTGCGCCACCGACGATGTAGGCCAGAAAGCCCGCATCTTTGAGCGTCAACACCACGTCCATCGCGCGTTCATCGACCAGCTTGGGGTCGATGCCGTGGTCTGTGGCCGGGATGTCGACGCGCGTGCCGAAAGGGGATTTTTTGACTGCTTTGGCGCCAGTCGCAGAACTGTCAGACTTGCCAAACAGTTTGTCGATAAATTTTTTAATCATGAAATCATTAGTTTCAGGAGCTCACATGCCACTTTGGCTCGCAAGCTCGACCGAAAAGGTTAAAACAGGTCAAGTATGCGCCATCCGCGCTGGGTGGCCAGTTGGCGCAGGCGTTCGTCGGGGTTGGTGGCGACCGGGTGGGTGGCTTTCTCCAACAGCGGCAAGTCGTTCATTGAGTCACTGTAAAAAGTACTTTCAACGTCTTGCCAGCTTAAATGACGTGCAGCCAGCCAGGCTTCAACCCGAACCACTTTGCCTTCACGAAACGATGGTGTACCCAAAATATCACCCGTGAATTCGCCTTCCGCATTGCGCACCAAATCAATTGCAATCAACTCTTGCACACCAAAAGCATCGGCAATCGGGCGCGTCACAAATTCATTGGTCGCAGTGACGATAACGACGGTATCACCCGCCTTTTGATGTCCTTGGACCAAGTCTAAAGCTGGTTTTTGTATGCCTTTTAGTACGATAGCATCCATAAATGTTGCGTGTGCAGCTATTGATTTAGTAACACCTTTGTCTCGAATGGCTTGCGTGGCAAAGCGTACATAGTCATGGATGTTGAGCGTGCCGTCGCGGTACTGGGCAAAAAAGGCCTCATTGGCTTGCCTGAAAGAAGCGCCGTCCCGCCATCCGAGGCCTATGGTGAATTCGTTCCATTCGTAGTCAGAGTCAAAAGGGATCAGCGTGTGATCCAGGTCAAACAGGGCCAACTTCTTCTTCATTCGTTTTTTTTCATTCATTTTTCTTCATTCGTTTTCCAGCATGGCTTTGATCAGCGGCACGGTAATCGCCCGTTGGGCTTGCAGGGCATAGCCATCCAATTGGTCCAGCAGTTGCATCAGGCTGCTTAAATCGCGTGAAAAGCGGCTGAGTACAAAGCTGATGACCTCGTCACTCAAAAAAATACCCCGTGCGTCGGCTTGCTTGCGCAGCACGGCACGGCGCTCGGGCTCGCTCAGCGCATGTAGCTGGTACACATGGCCCCAGCCCAAGCGGCTGCGCAGGTCGTCGCGCAGCAGCAGGTCAGCGGGCGGCATGTCGCCTGCAGCCAACACGCCGCGCGGGTGGCCGTCAGGGCTGCTGACGGCATTGACAAACCAGTTAAATGCAGCCTGCTGCTGTACAGCGGTGTACAGGTGGCATTCGTCCAGAATGACAGCTGACCAGGCTTCATTAAACTCGGACGGCTCCATCACAGAGGCGTCTAACCAGCCGATACGCGCGCCTTGCTGGTGCAAGGCACTTGCCGCGGCTTTGAGCAAATGCGTTTTGCCGCTGCCGGTCTCGCCCCACAGGTAAGTGGGTACCGGGGTGAGCAATTGACTGCCTGACCAAAGTTGCAGGTGCGACAGCGCCGCATCGTTGGGCCCAGCAAAAAAATTACTGAAGGCAGGCGCAGTTGCCAAGCCAATGTCCAAAGCGATTTGCTTCATACCGGCACAGGGCTTACTGCCCCTTGTAAAGCTCGCTGACCAGGTACCGCAACTTGATGCGGCGAATAGCCACCAGCAATACGGCACTGGCGGGTAGCGCAATCAGCACGCCCACAAAACCAAATACCTGGCCAAACGCCAGCAGCGCAAAGATAAGCGCTAAAGGATGCAAGCCAATGCGTTCACCGACCAAGCGCGGGGTCAGGTACAGACTCTCAACCAGCTGACCAATGCCATACACCAGCGACACCATCACGATGGCTTTGATTGAGGCAAATTGCAGTAAACCAGCCAGCACAGCCAATATCCAACCAATACCAAAACCCAGGTACGGGATGAACATGGCCAGTCCGGTAAATATGCCAATCGGCAAAGCCAAATCCAGCCCAAACAGCGCCAGCCCAATAGCGTAAAAAGCCGCCATCACCAGCATCACCAGCAGTTGCCCACGCAGGTATTGGCCCAAGACGGAATCAGCCTCATCGGTGAAGCTGTCAAAAGCAGTTCGCATCGGCGCCGGTACCAGCTCGAGCACACGCGCAATAAATTTATCCCAGTCCATCAACAAATAAAACAGCGCCACAGGTATCAACACGGCATTACCTAGAATAGCCAGCGCCACACTGCCACCCAGCCGCACGGATGACAACAAAGAGCCCAGCATATCGTCGTAGTTGGCATTCAGGTACTTCAACGCCAAAGCTTTCAAACTGCCAGCATCGAGCGTCACCAGGATGCCAAACTGCGCCAGCCAAGGCGATAAGCCATTGCTCAAGCGGTCAGCCAGCAAAGGCACTTGCGCGCGTATCAAGGGAATTTCTTTGGCCACGATGGGAACGATCAGCAGCACCAAGCCCAAAGCCAGCAAAATAAATAACAGCTCCACCACGATGACAGCGACCACGCGCGGTAGCCGCCCTTTACCCATGTCGTACAGCTTGTTGACCAGCGGCGTCAGCGCGTAGGCCAGCACGGCAGCCACCACAAAAGGCGTGAGCACCGGGCCGAGCAACCAAAGCACCAGCGCAATCAACGCGGCAATCAGGCACCAGGCGGCTGTGTGTTTTTGGATCGAGGTAAATTGCATAGAGCCTTTAGAATAGCAAGAACTTCTATAAATTCATTTTTCGGGCAGGCAGCTTGGTTGCGCAGTGCCCACAATACTCGCACAACGACGAAGGTTCCAGCTGCTGCGCTGTGTAAATCTGGCACTAACCCCCAAAAAGGAAGTTTTAGAAAAGACTAACTCGTCACCAAGTTATGTCGTCACTAAAATCTGAATTCCTGGAAGTGCACGGTATGCAGATTCTAAAGGGCTGCTTTGCTTCATCATCTCCTTTTCGACTGACCGCCCAACTATGACGACCCTAAACGACTCGACCCCCATCAGCTACAAAGACGCAGGCGTTGACATTGACGCTGGCGACGCGCTGATTGAACGCATCAAGCCGCTGGCCAAAAAAACCATGCGCGAAGGCGTGCTGGCGGGCATAGGCGGCTTTGGCGCCATGTTTGAGGTGTCCAAAAAATTCAAAGACCCCGTATTGGTCAGTGGTACAGACGGCGTGGGTACCAAGCTGAAGCTGGCATTTGAATGGCAAATGCACGACACCGTGGGCATTGACCTGGTCGCCATGAGCGTGAACGACGTGCTGGTGCAAGGTGCCGAGCCGCTGTTTTTTCTGGATTATTTTGCGTGCGGAAAGTTGGACATCGACGTTGCCGCTGCCGTCATTGGCGGCATCGCCAAAGGCTGCGAGCTCAGTAACTGCGCCTTGATTGGCGGCGAAACTGCCGAAATGCCCGGCATGTACCCGGCCGGCGAATACGACCTGGCCGGGTTTTGTGTGGGTGCGGTTGAAAAGTCAAAAATCTTGAGTGGCGCTGGCGTTGCACCCGGCGACGTGGTGCTGGGATTGGCCAGCAGCGGCGTGCATTCCAACGGTTTTAGCCTGGTGCGCAAATGTATTGAACGCGCTGGCAGCGATTTACCCACAACGCTAGACGGTAAAGCCTTCAAACACGCTGTGATGGAACCGACCCGGCTGTATGTGAAAAACGTGTTGGCAGCATTGGCAACGCATCCCATCAAAGCGCTGGCCCATATCACTGGCGGCGGCCTGCTAGAGAACATTCCCCGCGTGCTGCCAGAGGGCACAGCCGCGCATCTGGTCAAAGGCAGCTGGCCGCAAACCGAGCTGTTTGCCTGGCTACAAAAAACCGCCGGTATTGACGATTTTGAGATGAACCGCACCTTTAACAACGGTATCGGCATGGTGGTGGTGGTGGCTGCTGCGCAGGCTGCAGCTACGGCTAAAACCCTGAGCGATGCAGGCGAAGCGGTGTACGCAATAGGCGTGATTGCAGCAAAAGGCGATGGGGCGAGTGTGACGGTTGAACCTGCCAGTGCCACTTGACCTGAAACCCGAGCCTGTGGCTTTGGTACGCAGCAAGTGTCAGGCTTTGTGGGTCTAGCGCTGCGGCTCTGATACATGGCGCCTGAGCCTGCGGCACTGCTTGCGTGGCAAGTTTGTCTTCAGCGCGGCAATCGTGCTTATGACTTCTGTTCGTTATTCATGGCTTTTGCGTCTTGCTCAACACACTGGGATCCGGGGGCTGCGAAATGATTACCAGCGGTCAACTGCTTTTTTTTAGATTATTGGCGAGCCCTTAAACTTCGCGCCGCAGCAGCGCCACCCGCTGCGCTACCAAATCTAGGTCAGCCGCATCGCTGGCATGCGCCAGATACTGCTCCAGGTCGGGAACGGCACGCGCCGCCTGACCTTGAACGGCCCAAGCCAGCCCCCGGTCACGGTACTCGGTCCAGGCGTCAGGGTGCAGCACGATCAGGCGGTCGACCACGGCAATCAGGCGCGGCCAGTCTTCTTGGGTTCGGTGGATTTCTTTCAGGTTATGCAGCATCCGGCTGATGATGTCGCGCGGTGGCGCAGACTGCAAATACAGGCCAATCGGCGTGTCGTATTCACTGTCGCCATCGCTGTCTGCCAGGCGGCGCTGGCGAAACGGCTCCAACCGCTCCGACAGCTCTTCACGGCTGAGCGACTGCCCTGTGAAAGGGTCAATCACCACCTGGCCCTTGGGCAAGTTGACCTTGACCATGAAATGCCCCGGAAATGCCACACCGCGCGCATTCAAGCCCAGGCTACTGGCCAGTTCCAGCCACAGCACCGCCAAACTGATGGGGATTCCGCGCCGGGTTTTAAGTACCGCATTCAGGTAGCTGTTGTCGGGGTCATAGTAGTTGTTGAGGTTGCCACCAAAACCCAGGTCACGAAAAAAGAACTGGTTGAGCAAGCGCAGTTTTTGCAGGGCAGAGGCATCCGCAGGCAAACGGCGCTTCAAGCGTGCCAGCAACTGATCAACGTCGCTCAAAATTTGCTGCACGTCCAAGTCGGGGTATTCGTCTTGGGCCAGACTGATGGCGGCCTCTAACAACGGGAAATGCGTGTCACTTTGTACCAAACTGCTGAAGTACCCTAGTGGCGATGGTGTGTCCAGATTTAATTGCATGGCTCTACTTTCTCACAAATATGGCGCGTCGTCATCAGATGTCGTCCGGTCTTTCAGCTCGGCATTCGCCCCGCCATGCTCAGCGCCGCATCAGTTGACGAATTTTCAATCCGGCAGCCCACAGCGCTACAAAATAAATAGCTGCTCCCGCAGACATAACGGCGCTAAATAGCCCAATACGCTGCAAATACGCAGTCTTCAGGCCGACCCAGTTGACGGCCCCAGCCGACCACAGCAAAAACACCGCCAACAAAGCGCTGGCAGCCACCACCTGCAATATAAACACGCCCCAGCCCGGTGCGGGCTTGTAGCTGCCACGTTTGACAAGGCCAATCAATAGCCACAGTGCATTGATGAGCGCCCCAATGCCAATCGCCAGCGCCAGCCCAGCGTGCTGAAAATACGGTACAAACGCAAAGTTCAACAACTGTGTAAGCACCAACACCACGATGGCGATGCGTACCGGGGTTTTGATGTCTTGGCTGGCGTAAAAGCCAGGCGCCAGCACCTTGATGGCGACCAAGCCCATCAGCCCTGCGCCGTAGCCCATCAGCGCAGTGGTGGTTTGCGCCACGTCGCGGTCAGTGAACGCGCCATAGTGGTACAGCGTGGCCACCAGCGGCTGGGCAAACGTCAGCAGCGCCACCGCACTGGGCAAGCCCAGCAACAGCACAATGCGCAAGCCCCAGTCCAGCATATTGGAGTATTTTTCAGCATCGTTGGCGGCTTTGGCTGCGGCTAGTTGGGGCATCAACACCACGCCAATCGCCACGCCCAGCATGGCCGTGGGGAACTCCATCAGGCGGTCGGCATAGCTTAGCCAGCTGACACTGCCGGGCGTGAGGTGGGAGGCAATTTGCGTGTTGATCAGCAGCGAGATTTGCGCCACGCTGACGCCCAGCAGCGCGGGCAGCATCAGTTTCGCGATATTCCTGGTCTCTGGGTCCGCCCACGCCGATTTGGCTGCAGACCACTTGAAGCTGATGTTCGGCAACATGCCCAGCTTGAGCAGCGCGGGTATTTGTACCGCCAATTGCAGCGCGCCGCCCAGCATCACGCCAGCGGCCAGCGCATAAATCGGCTCAATGCCCTGCGTTTTAAGCCACGGCGCGCCCAGCCAGGCCGCCGCAATCATGGCCACATTCAACAGCACCGGCGTAGCTGCAGGCACAGCAAAACGCCGCCAGGTATTGAGCACCCCGCTAGACAAGGCCACCAAGGACATAAAGCCGATGTACGGAAACATCCATCGTGTCATGAACACCGCCGCCTCAAAGCCACGCGGATCCTGCTTCAGCCCGCTGGCCATGGCGTAGACCAAAAATGGCGCGGCGGCCACACCCACCACGCACGTCAGCAGCAAGGCCCAACTCAGCAGCGTGGCCACCCGGTCGATCACCAGCTTGGTGTGTTGGTCGCCGTTTTGCGACTTGCTGGCAGCCAGTACCGGCACAAAAGCCTGGCTAAAAGCGCCTTCAGCAAACAGCCGCCTGAACAGGTTAGGGATGCGAAACGCCACATTGAACGCATCGGTCATGGCGCTTGCGCCAAAGGTGGCGGCAATTAACAGTTCACGAACCAGCCCGGTGATGCGCGAGACCAGTGTGAGGGCTGAGACAGTAGAGGCGGATTTGAAGAGTGACACATCAAGAGTTTAGGCGGTGAATGGCACACAGTCGTCAACTTCAGGCCTACCTCAGCGCCAGCATATAATAGAAGGCTTCGCTTGCAACATCCGCAGACAATTTCAGACCCGTCTGAACCCCAAAGGAATTAAATTATGGCAACCGCCAAACCCAAGAAAAAGAACCCTCGCCTGGCATCAGGTCGCAAACGCGTCCGCCAGGATGTCAAACTCAACGCTGCCAACACCTCATTGCGCTCCAAATACCGTACCGCTGTGAAAAACGTTGAAAAAGCCGTTGCCGCAGGCGACAAAGAAAAAGCCAAAGACGCTTTCGCCAAAGCCCAGAGCATTGTCGACACCGTGGCTGACAAAGGCATTTTTCATAAAAACAAGGCAGCGCGTGACAAGTCCCGCCTGTCATCCAAGGTGAAAGCCTTGGCCCTCGCCGCTTAATAACTTAAGCAAAAAGCCCGGAAGGCCATCAAAAGCCCTCCGCCGTTTTGTAGGGTGCGCTGCAAGTGAAGTAAAAAAGCCGTCTCGCGACGGCTTTTTTATGCGCGCTGGCAACACACTCGCCCCCGTGCACCGACCATAATGAGCCACTCTTTTTTGATTTGACCTGCTGTGCCACTTGCCCCCAAACCCTTGATCATTTTTTCTCACGGCAACAGCTTCCCAGCCAGTACCTATGGCGTGATGACGGGCAGCCTGGAAAAGCGCGGTTACATCGTCAAGTCCATTGAAAAACTGGGCCATGACCCAGATTACCCCGTCACCAGCAACTGGCCCAACCTGGTCCAACAGTTGGCAGACTTCACGGCTGCACAGGTTAAAAAAACCGGCCAAGCAGCGTATTTGGTGGGCCATTCACTCGGCGGTTTTTTGAGCCTGATGTGTGCTGCCCGCCACTCCGAGCTGGGCGGCAAGCTGGTAGCTGGCGTGGTGCTGCTGGACTCACCCGTCATAGGCGGCTGGCGCGCCACCGCGCTGGGAGTGGCCAAACGCGCCAGGTTGGTCGGTTCGGTCTCGCCAGGCGCCATCAGCCGCACACGCAAGCACCAGTGGCCCACACAAGACGACGCAATAGCGCACTTCAGCAGCAAAAAAGTGTTTGCGCGCTGGCACCCGCAAAGCCTGCGCGACTATATTGAGCACGGCACGCATGATGCCGCAGGCTTGCGGACCTTGAGCTTTGACCGCGCTGTCGAGACCGCGATTTACAACACCCTGCCCGACAACCTTGAAAATTTACTGAAACGCCACCCCCTTAAATGCCCAGTAGCTTTTATCGGTGGCACTCAGTCGAAAGAAATCCGCCAAGTGGGCATGGCTTTGACTGAGAAAGTCAGCCAAGGCCGGATCATGATGCTCGACGGCACGCATCTTTTCCCGATGGAAAATCCGCTGGCCAGCGCTGCAGCGGTAGAAACTGCGCTGCTCAATATGCTGCTCAAGCCGCCCAAATAATCCAGCCCATTTTTGCGGTCGCCAACACCAGCAGGCCAAACGCAATGCGGTACCAGGCAAACAGCACAAAACTGTGGCTTGATATGTAGCGCAGCAGCCAGCGTATGCACAGCCAGGCGCTCAAAAACGAAAACAGCAAACCGACAGCAAACATCGGCACATCTGCTAATGACAGCAGCGCACGCTCTTTGTACAGGCTGTACACGCCCGCACCTACCAGCGTGGGCATGGCTAAAAAGAATGAGAAATCAGTCGCTGCCTTGCGCGACAGGCCCAGCAGCATGCCGCCAATGATGGTGGCACCGCTGCGGCTGGTGCCGGGGATCATGGCTAGGCATTGCACCAGCCCAACTTTGATGGCGTCACCCACGGTCATGGCATCTACATCATGCACACGGGTCGCACTGGGCTTGTTTTTGTGCCGCGCTTCAGCCCATAAAATAATAAAACCACCCAGGATGAAGGTGCTGGCAACTACCGTCGGCGTGAACAAATTTTCCTTGATGGCTTTGCCAAACAGCAGCCCCAAAATCACAGCGGGGATAAAAGCCACCAAAACATTTAACGCAAACTGTTGCGCCTGTTTATCTGTTGGCAACGCCAACAGCGTGCTGCGTATTTTTTGCCAGTACACCAGCATCACCGCAAAAATGGCCCCAGTTTGGATCGCGATGTCAAATACCTTGGCTTTCTCGTCGTCAAAGCCCAGCAGCGCTCCTGCCAATATCAAATGCCCCGTTGATGAGATCGGCAAAAACTCGGTTAAACCTTCAACAATGCCCATGATGGCGGCTTTGGCTAGCAGGCTAATGTCCACGTAAAACTCCAATATTGAGGATTGATTATCGCTGGCAGCTTGAACGCTTCAAACGCCGCACAGGGACATTTCATACGGCTTATCAGCATGCCATGGTCGGGTTAATATTTTCATAAATGGTTCCTCAACAGAGCGTGAAATATCCATCGGTTTATTCAACGAGCGGCCAGCCAATTGCTTACCCAGAGACGGCTAAAGACGATACTTACCCGCAACAATTATTTGCCTCTGGCTGGGCTCTAAAATCATGGGATGAATTCCCCTGCAACTACGACCCCACTCCACAACGCCAAGCCGAGTAACTTTTTACGTCAGATCATTGAAAAAGACCTGGCTACAGGTACTTACCAAGGCCGCCGCTGGGGCGGCAGCCCCGGCGACGCGGCGCACCATGCCGCAGGGCCACTGGATGCACAAAAAGTCCGTATGCGTTTCCCGCCAGAGCCGAACGGCTACCTGCACGTCGGCCACGCCAAAAGCATTTGCCTGAACTTTGGCCTGGCGCGCGACTACGGCGGCGTGTGCCACCTGCGCTTTGACGACACCAACCCTGAAAAAGAAGATATTGAGTACGTCAACGGCATCATTGATGCCGTCAAGTGGCTGGGCTTTGACTGGGCTGAATCAGGTGACGAGGGCAACGACGCACCCTACCAGGCCAGCGATTACTTTGACTTCATGTACCGCGCAGCTGAATATTTGATTGAAGCAGGCCTGGCCTATGTAGACGAGCAAACCGCAGACGAGATGCGCCACAACCGGGGCGACTTTGGCAAGCCGGGCATAGACAGCCCGTACCGCAGCCGCAGCGTGGCTGAAAACCTGGTACGCCTGCGTGAAATGCGCGATGGCAAGCTAGATGATGGCGCCGCCGTGCTGCGCGCCAAAATCGACATGGCCAGCCCGAACATTAATATGCGCGACCCAGCCATTTACCGCATACGCCGCGCGCACCACCACAACACCGGTGACAAGTGGTGCATTTACCCGATGTACACCTTTGCGCACCCAATTGAAGACGCGCTGGAGCAGATCACGCACAGCATTTGCACCCTGGAGTTTGAAGACCAGCGCCCGTTTTATGACTGGCTGCT
>JBBAPP010000016.1:12144-22145 GCA_040400775.1 Polaromonas sp.
ACAGCATTTGCACCCTGGAGTTTGAAGACCAGCGCCCGTTTTATGACTGGCTGCTTGATAGATTGTGTGAAACGACAAAACTCCCCGACGGGCGGTCAGTGGGCGGCCTGATAGCCACGCCCCGCCCACGCCAATACGAATTTGCCCGGCTCAACCTGACCTACGTGCTGACCAGCAAACGCAAGCTGGCGCAACTGGTCAATGAAGGCAAAGTATCAGGCTGGGACGACCCCCGCATGCCAACAATAGTCGGCCTGCGCCGCCGCGGCTACACACCCGAGGCACTACAACTGTTTGCCGAACGCATAGGCGTGACCAAAAGCGACAGCTGGATTGATTACTCAACACTGGAAGGCTGCCTGCGCGAAACGCTAGACGGCACAGCCCCACGCGCCATGGCCGTGCTGGACCCGATCAAACTGGTGTTGACGAACTGGGACGAGCTGCATGGCGTGGGCGTGTTGGACGAATGCAGCGCCCCCGTACACCCGCACCACCCCGATCTGGGCAAGCGCCACTTCAAAATCGGCAAAGAAGTGTGGATAGAACGCACAGACTTTGAAGAAACACCGGCGAAAGGCTTTTTCAGGCTTTATCCGCCGCAGCGCACAGCGGATGGTTCTATTTCTCCCGGCAATAAAGTCCGCCTGAAATACGGCCACGTCATAGCCTGCACAGGCTGCACAAAAGACGCCGCAGGCAAAGTCACTGAAGTGCAAGCCCTGCTGATACCCGACACCAAAAGCGGCACCCCCGGCTCAGACGCTGTCAAGGTCAAAGGCGTCATCACCTGGGTAGCCGCAGCCGACGCCCTGCAAGCCGAAGTGCGCCTGTACGACAGACTGTTCAAAGAAGCCCACCCCGAAGCAGGCGGTGTTGACTTTTTGCAAAACCTGAACGCCAATAGTCTGACAGTGATGCACGCAGTGGTTGAGCCATCACTGGCAACGGCCAAGGCTGACGACAAGTTTCAGTTTGAGCGGCACGGCTACTTTGCGGCGGATCGGGTGGATCATGCGGCGGGGAAGCTGGTGTTTAATTTGGCTGTGGGGTTGAAGGATGGTTGGGGCAAATAAAGTAAGGGAGAAAGCCCTGGCCAAGAGCTAAAACAAAACCATGCAATCCACCGACTACTTTAGAAATGATGTCATGCTCAAGCGGCCTTACATCAAGGTCGAGTGGGTTTTACTTGCCATGTCGCACCCCATCAAGCGGGAAGTTCAGCCCACCGATGGCCGAATTCGCCGTTGGGTATGGATTGAAGAGATGGCCCGTTACCTGCGTGTCGTCACCCTAGAGGATGGCATAACCGTGCACAATGCATTTCCAGACCAGAGATTCACACCATGAAGATTTCTTACGACAAAGCCACTGATTCGCTCTACATCCATTTGGCTGACCGTCCTTCTGTTGACTCCAGCGAGGTTAACGACGGTGTAGTGCTTGATTTTGATGCGAACGGCGCACTGGTAGGCATAGACCTGCAACATGCCAGTGAGCGGGCAGATATCAATAACCTGTCTGTTTCAAAACTACCTCTCGGTGAATTGTTGGCGGCTTGATTTCCTGAATGGTCAAGAGACTCAAACAGACGGTTAACCATGCCCATGACTGATAAACAACTGCGCGAACGCGATGCCAAGCGTGATTTAGGCGCAGAGCTGCTTCAATCCATACGCGAGATGAAAGCAGGCAAAGGCAAAGTAGTTGCCAAAATTGAGGTGCCGCCTGTGGTGATGGCTCGGATGAAGTCCAGCTTGTCGCAATCTGAATTCGCTGGCCTGCTTGGCGTGTCAGTACGCACCCTGCAAGACTGGGAGCAAGGCCGCAGACAACCCTCAGGCGCAGCACGAACCTTGATTACTATTGCGCAGCAGCAGCCCAAGGTGTTGAAGCAAGTGTTAAAAAATCTTGAGGTTGTCTGAGCCTCAACCATGAAAAGCATTTACTTCGAGAACGACGACATCTTGCAAATCCGCGTATCTGCAAAGCAGATCGTGCGCGAGGTCTCGCAAGACTGGCACACCAACATCAGCTATGCCGAAGACGGCTCGATCGTTGAGGTTGTTTTGCTGGATGCCCAGAAAAAAGGCCTGCTGCCTTTGGAATATAGAAAAGCGGTGTGATCGATTGCGTGATTGGTTTGAATGGGTTTTTAATTGGAGTCTGACCCCAATTCACCACCAAGTGAGCCTTGGGAGCGGTCACGATAAACCGGAATCAGCGGTCACGATAAACCAGAACGGGCGGTCACGATCGGCCGGAATGACCGGTCACGATGAACCAGAATCGCCGGTCACGACAAACCGGAATGACCGGTCACGATCGACCGGAATACCCAATTGGCGGCAAATGGTGCTGAAAATATGCGTTGCGGACTTTTGAGCGTAATGTATGCAGGCGCAAATTTTTCTATAAATAAAAGTTAACATGATTCGAATGAAATGCCATAACGAATAAGGTTAGATCGCGCAAGCGAAGCTCAGCCGCGATCTGAACCGGTTGTTGGAAATCAGGGTTACCTCAGATTCCAATTAATCGAAGGTTGAAGGTTTTAGGGAGGAATTAGGGTCAGACTCCAATTAATCATCCAACGCTATCAATACAGGAGCTGCTAGCGCATGTATTTAAAGGCTATCGGCCACTTTTGATGGTGTAAATAGCCGAGTTTTGACGTCAAAAGACCGACTTGGGGCATGTTCCGCCTCAAAAAAGCCCTGAAACGCCGTTTTTGACCCGTTTTTACCCATGTTTTAGGCGGAGCGTACTCATTAGAAGTTGTCCGAGTTTCAGGCAGGGTAGCCCGTCAAGCCTTGCATTCCAACCCACCAGCCTCAAGATAGTTTGCATGAGCGAACCACTCCACATCGTCTGCCCGCATTGCCACACCACCAACCGCGTGCGTGCCAACCAGCTTGCCAGCGCGCCCGACTGCGGGCAGTGCAAGCAGCCACTGTTCACCGGCAAGCCGGTCGACCTGGCCGAGGCCGCATTTGACAAGCACCTGCAGCGCAACCAGATCCCGCTACTGGTGGACTTCTGGGCACCGTGGTGCGGTCCGTGCCGCCAGATGGCACCGGGCTACGTGCAGGCTGCCGCCCAGCTGGAGCCTGGCGTGCGAGTGGCCAAGATAGACACCGAGGCACAGCAGGCGTTGGGGTCGCGCTACCAGATCCGCAGCATTCCGACGCTGGCGTTGTTTGTCAATGGCTTTGAGGTAGCCCGCCAGGCCGGTGCCATGGGTGCCAGCGACATCGTGCGCTGGACGCGGCAGAACATACCGGGCTGACGGTTTGCTGCGTTTTTTGCAGCACCACAGGCTGATGCTGTGAGCCCGATGGCTATTTGGTTCGCGACAGTCGGGGTTACCTCAGGCACCCATGGATGTCAGACTTGCTTTGATTGCGTGCCGTGATTGACAATGCATTGGTGGTCAAAACCATCAGGAGCGAATCGAAACTCCAATTGATCCTCTGTAACTCTTTTTAATCGCATGCCAAAACTTTACGAATACTTCGGCTTGATCATCATGTTCTATTCGAACGAACATGAGCCGATACACGTACATGGCAAGTGCCAAGGGCGGGAAAGTCGTGCTGAGTTGGTCATTGTGGACGGGAAAATTACGACAATTAATTACACCACGTCCAGCGGCAAAGCGCCCTTGGCGACCAACGAGCTGGAGTATTTTAAAGAAATTGTGACCGCCAAGGCAGACGATATTGTGAAAAAATGGATCGATTATTTTGTGCTGCACAAGTCGATACATGCAGAGCAAATCAAAAGGAGACTTAAATGACATCTGAACTCATCTCAATACAAACTGCGCATTACCAGCCCGACTACAAACTGCACATTCACTTTAATGACGGCGCAGACAAAACAGTCGATTTCAAACCATTTTTAAGTCAGTCTCAGCATCCTGGGATTCGGGCTTTTTTGCAGCCTGAAAAGTTTCAAAGCTTTCGCTTGGAGCATGGCGATTTGGTGTGGGGTGACTACGATTTGTGCTTTCCAGTGGCTGATTTGTACCGTGGTGTGATTTGAATCAGATAGTGCGCGACGACTCATGCCCTTGCCCGAAAAGCAACTATGAACCCGCGACGCCAAGCAAGACTTGGGCTTAGAACAGCTGATGATCGTCACGTGAATTTTGGATGGCCTTCTGCCGACGGTTGACCCAGGCCAAGCCTTGCAACCCAAACCAACCCTCCCCCGCCTGATCTGCTTTAACAAGCCCTACGGCGTCCTGAGCCAGTTCACGGCTGAAGGGCGTTGGCGCGGGCTGAAGGACTTCATTGACATCCCAAATGTGTATGTGGCGGGCCGCCTGGATGCTGACAGCGAAGGCCTGCTGCTGTTGACCAGCGACGGCCAATTGCATGCGCGGATTGCTGACCCGTGCTTCAAGATGAAAAAGACTTATTGGGTACAGGTGGACGGCGTGCCAGATGACGCTGCGCTGGCAGCCCTGCGCGCGGGCGTGCAGCTCAATGACGGAATGACTTTGCCAGCGGGCGCAGAGCGTATGGACGAGCCGCCCGCACTGTGGCCGCGCGACCCACCCATACGCGTGCGGCAGGCGCAACCAACATCATGGCTGGCGCTGGTGATTCGTGAAGGGCGCAACCGGCAGGTGCGACGTATGACGGCTGCGGCGGGGCTCCCGAAGCTGCGGCTGATTCGGGCGGCGGTGGGGCCATTCTCCATCGACGGTCTGGTGCCCGGCACCTGGGTTGATGCCAGCGACAAGGTGAGAGACATGACAGGTAGCATTGGCTGATGCAAATTCAACCCGACTACAGCGCTGCCGCTGACCGCAACAAGCAGGCCATTCTGGATGTGCTGGTGGGCGTATTGCCAGCGCACGGCAACGCGCTTGAAATCGCGTCAGGCACTGGCCAGCACGTAGCCTGGTTTGCCGCTGGCCTGCCTGGGTGGGCCTGGCAGCCCAGCGACGCACAGCCAGACGGGTTTGCGTCGATTAATGCCTGGGCCGCTGAGCAAGGCGTGCGTAATGTGCAGCCGCCGGTGATGATTGACGTGATGGCGGCCCAATGGCTGCCTGGCCCGCAGCTTTTTGACCTGATTTACTGCGCCAACATGCTGCACATCGCGCCATGGGCTACCTGCGCGGCCCTGATGCGCGGCAGCACGCAGCACCTTGCGCCTCGCGGTCAGCTCATTACCTACGGCCCTTATCTTGAAGATGACGTGCCCACGTCACCGGGCAACCTGGCGTTTGACGAAAGCCTGCGTGAACGCAATCCGGCCTGGGGCATTCGCCGCATTGAAGATGTGAAAGCGCAGGCAACCAAAGCCGGGCTGTACCAGGCCGCAAGGCACGCCATGCCCGCCAATAATTTGCTGCTGGTGTGGGTGCGCGAGCAGCCCCTTGCATAACCCCGGATTGAAAATGACGTCAACCCAACAAACCATACCCAGCATGCCAGCCCGTTACAGCCACCTCAAATCATTGCCGTCAATATTGGCCCTGTCGCTTGCGCTTGCCGCCGGCCACAGCCACGCCCAACCCACAGAAGAAGTCCCCTTCATCACCTCCCCCGACAACGTCACGCTGGAGATGTTGAACGCCGCTGGCGTCAAGCGGGGGGATTATGTGATTGACCTGGGCTCAGGTGATGGACGGATTGTGATTTTGGCTGCCAAGCGTTTTGAGGCGACCGGGCTGGGGGTAGAGATTGATCCGCGCCTGGTTGCGCTCAGCAAAGCCAATGCGCGCAATGCGGGCGTGGCTGACAAAGCTAAATTTCAGGAACAGGATTTGTTCAAGACGGACCTGGCGCTGGCCACGGTGGTGACAATGTATTTGCTGCCCGAAGTGAACCTGGCGTTACGCCCTTCCCTTTTGGCGCTTAAACCCGGCACCCGCATCGTCTCGCATGACTGGGACATGGGCGACTGGAAGCCCGACCGGACCACGGTGGTGCCTGTGCCCAACAAGGCAGTAGGGCTGGAAAAATCAAGCAAGATCCATCTCTGGACAGTACCTGCGCGGGTCGATGGCCTGTGGTGCGCGGCCGGGCTGCTGCGCGGAGCCAACATTCGCCTGCTGCAAAAGTACCAAAGCTTTGTAGGTGTGCTGGGCTGGCGTGACCGCACCCGCAACCTGGTCGGCAGCATCAGCGGCAGCGAGCTGCGCGTGCCGGCAGGCAACAGCGGCGAGCTGGTGCTGCAAGCGGCTGGCGATACCCTGACCATCACCACGGGGCCAGGTGAGCTGGCGTTGTTGCAAGGGCAAAGCTTTACCCGCGCTAGCGGCGCAAGCTGCAACTGAGGGCCACCAAGCTAGGGAAACGCGGATTTATTCACGAGGAATGGTGGCGCCTGGGTTGGGATGGGCTACAAGGCAGTTTTTGCGGCAAATATCGGGAATATTTGCAAGAAAACCAAGGCAGTAGACCGCCCAAGCCAGGTGATCACGAACCGCGCTGCATCAATCCGCGCTTGCCTAGGGATTCAACCACTGCATGGCGCAGCGGCTCTGCTCGCCGTCTTCAGCCCATGTAAACAAAGCCCGCCGCTGGCCACGGCTGTGCAGGTGCAGCCACTCCAGGCGCTGCACGGCGATTTGCAGCACGGCAAAATGCGGCTCGGCAACGGCCAGTTCATGCCGCTCTGGCTCGCGTCCTTCAACCTGCGCTGGCAGGCCACTGGTGGCTTCAGGGCTGACCGCTCCTGGCTGCGCCCCCAGGTAGCAGCGTAGCGAACTCGGGCGCGATGCGGCCCAGCGCTGGTGGCTGAGCGTGTTGTTGGCGTGCACGCTGGCCACGCCGTTCAGCCGCAGTTGCACTTTGCGGGCAGCATCATAAAAAGTCACCGCCACGCGGCTGTCGCTGGCCAGCTCAGGCAGCTTGGCGCTGCGCGTGTCGGTATGAAAGGTCAAGCTGCGCAGCGCCGCATCTAGCGCGCGCAGCACCAGCACGCGCGCCTGCGGGCCATCTGCGCCTTGCGTCGCCAACACCGGCGTATGAAAGGCCGAGCGTCGGTCTTGCACACCGCGCCCGACCATTTGCCAGGCAAACTTGAGCGTCGCGCCCAAATCATTGTGATGGTCGGGAAACGGCTCATCAGCGCGGCTGCTGGGGGACGTCGGGGCGTCAGGCGTTAGTGGCATGGGCTGATGGGCTTGAGAGTCAAGAAGGGGTTGCGTCAAAGTCCCCGGCCCCGCGCCACGTCCATCACCACCCGCGCAGCCAGATACAGCCGTGCTTCAATGGTTTCCATCAGAACGTATTCGTTGTCCGCGGTGTGGCCGCCAAAACCTTGCAGGCCGAAGCGCTCAATGACCGGGGCTTGGGTTTTTAGTGCAGCAAAGGCGGCGTCGGTGCCGCCACCTTCGGGCTGGTCGTCAACCTCAAGTTTGCGGCCAAGTTCGGCATAGATGGTTTGGGCGTGTGCGGCCAGTTTGCGGTTGGCGGCTGTGGCTTCTAGCGGTGGGCGGCGGCGCTCAAAGTTAACGCTGACTTTGGCCTCTGGCAGCAGTTGGGTTTTGGCTTTTTGGCGTACCGTGGCTTCAATGCCGTCGTAGTCGGCCACACGCACCACGCGCACGTCGGCTTGGGCGGTAGCGTAGGCCGGTATCACGTTGCGGTTGGTACCTGATTGCGCGACCGTCCAGTTCAGTTTTAAGCCCTTGTCGTTTTGCGACAAGTCACGCATTTGCATGATTTGGTGTGACAACTCATACAGGGCATTCACCCCGCGCTCAGGCGCAGCGCCTGCGTGGGACGCGCGGCCCTCTACCTTCAGCTCGACCGACGCGATGCCGCTGGTGGCCAGCGACAGCTTGTCGCTGTTGGTACGGGTGGCTTCAAACGACAGCACGGCGTCATGCTCGCTGCCGGCTTGGGTCAGCTCGGCTCTTGAGCCTGGCGAGCTGATTTCCTCATCCCCATTGACCAGCACAGTCAGCGTGCCGTATTCGTTGAAATTCAAGGCACGTAACATGGCGACGATGTGTACGATCATGGCCACGCCTTGCTTGTCGTCAGAAATGCCCAGGCCGTAGGCTTTGTCGCCGTCAATCCGGAACGGCTGCTTGGCCGCCATGCCTTTTGGGTACACCGTGTCGATGTGCGCAATCAGTAAAATACGCTTGCTGCCTGTGCCCTTGAAGGTGGCTTTGACCATACGGCCAATCTTGTCAGGCGTATCCATCATGCGGTAGTTGGTGGCCTCCTGCGGCTCCATAAACTGCACCTGCCCGCCCAGTGCCCGCAGCTTGTTACCCAGCAGCTCGGTGGCCTGGGTGATGCCTTGATGGTCGCGGCTACCCGTTTCAATGTTCACAAACTCGCGCAGTGAGTCGAGCAGCGGCTGCTTTTGTGCGGCGGCAGCGGCTTGAACAGCGGCGTTAGGTGAAGGGGCTAACTGCGCCTGCACCGCGCCATGCAACAGCACGCTACAAGCCAACACATAAGGAATGAAGCGACAGGGTTTCATGAGCATCTCTTGGGTTTTATAAAAGCTCCAGCATATCGCAGCTGGTACCGGCCGCGATAGCGGGTAGCATCACCTGAGCGACTCTTGCATGCGCAAATTAAATTGCTATATATTCAGTAGCATATTACGCCAGCATTTATTGGTCTATAGACCTATTTGATACCCAAAACAGCTAAAAAGCAGCCCCAATGCAGACAAAAACCACCATGCTGCCCGAAAACATCCTCCAGTTCTGGTTTGAAGAGCTGACCGAGAAGCAGCACTTTGCCAAAGACGCTGCGCTTGACGCGCTGATGCGCTTGCGCTTTGAGCAAACCCTTGAGGCCGCAGCGCGCTGCGAGTTGTTTGCCTGGCGGACCACACCTGAGGGACGACTGGCTGAAATCATGGTGTTGGACCAGTTCTCACGCAATATCTACCGCGACACGCCGCACGCTTTTGCGCAAGATGGTTTGGCGCTTGGCCTGGCGCAAGAACTGGTGGCCAGCGGGCAAGACCAGCTTTTAAGCCCCGCCCAGCGCCGTTTTGCCTACCTGCCCTACATGCACAGCGAGTCACCGCTGATGCATGCGCAGGCCGTGCAGTTGTTTGCGCAGCCGGGGCTGGAAAACAATTTGGACTTTGAGCTGCGCCACCAGGCCATCATCACCCGTTTTGGCCGCTACCCGCACCGCAACGCCATCCTGGGCCGCGCCTCAACGGCTGAAGAGATTGCTTTTTTAAACCAGCCGGGCTCGTCTTTTTAACCGTGACCACGCCCCAAGCCCAAACCCTGCTGCGTTTTAACAAGCCCTACGGCGTGCTGAGCCAGTTCACGCCTGAAGGGCGTTGGCGCGGGCTGAAGGACTTTATCGACTTGCCGGGCATCTATGCCTGCGGCCGGCTGGATGCAGACAGTGAGGGCTTGCTGCTGCTGACGGGTGACGGCGCTTTGCAGGCGCGTATCAGCAGCCCGCGCTTCAAGCTGCCAAAAACGTATCTGGTACAGGTTGAAGGCACGCCGACTGATGCGGCGCTTCAGGCGCTGCGGGCCGGCGTGCCACTCAACGATGGCGTCACGCTGCCCGCCAAGGCCAGGCAGATTGCCGAGCCGTACGCGCTGTGGGCGCGTACGCCGCCCGTGCGGGTGCGCCAGAGTATTCCGACAGCTTGGCTTGAGCTGTGCATTACCGAAGGGCGTAACCGCCAGGTGCGGCGCATGACGGCGGCTGTCGGCCTGCCTTGTCTGCGCCTGATTCGATCAGCGATTGGGCCGTACAGTCTTGACGGCCTGGCGGTGGGAGCGCATGCCTGGGTGGCAGCGCCTGACGCGTCACTACATCAGCAAAGGCCTGATGACTATGGGGGCTAAGGGCCTGCAGGCAGGTGTTTATGCTGCCCTGTATTTAAATATCTATATGAACCGAGATTGTCGATTGGCGTTAGATCGGTTCGGGCTGAGCCCTTCGGCGTGCTCAGGACAGGCTTTGTCGAAGCTTTTAGTTATCGTCAAAATCCCTTCGGCAGGCTCAGGGCGAACGGTCTCATAAATAATC
>JBBAPP010000017.1:0-2064 GCA_040400775.1 Polaromonas sp.
GGCATTGAATGCCACCTGAGCTATGACGACACCGGCAAAAAAGCCAACCTCTGGGCCACCCTGCCCGCACACGATGGCGAAAGCAAAATTGGCGGTTTGGTGCTGTCAGGCCACACCGATGTGGTGCCTGTCGATGGTCAGCCTTGGGTGACGGATCCGTTTGAGGCGCAAATTGTTGGCGACAAGCTTTACGGTCGCGGCGTGACCGACATGAAAAGCTACGGTGCCACCGCTCTGATGATGGTGCCCGAGTTGCTCAAACGCAAGTTAAAGCGCCCAGTGCATTTGGCTTTTAGTTATGACGAAGAAGTCGGTTGCATTGGCGTACACCGCCTGATTGCCGACATGCAGGCGCGCGGCTACCAACCTGCGGGATGCATTGTGGGTGAACCCACCGGCATGCAGGTGGTGATAGCGCACAAAGGCAAACATGGCTACAAAACATCGGTGCGCGGGTTTGAAGCACATTCGTCCCTGACACCACAGGGCGTGAACGCGGTGGAGATTGCCTGCGAGTTTGTGACACACCTCAAAAGCATGCACCGCGCGTTGGCCAAAGACGGCCCGTTTGATGCGGTATATGACGTGCCGCACACGACCATTCACACCGGGGTGATAGCCGGCGGTACAGCGCTGAACATCATCCCGCGTGACTGTGATGTGATCTGGGAGATTCGCCACCATCACCTCAATTCGCCTGACGCGCTGTTTGCCCAGGCCAAAGCTTTTGCAGACAGCCTGGTACCTGCGATGCAAAAAGTGGCGGCTGAAACTGGCATCACGCATGTGCGTACGTCAATGCTGCCGGGTTTTGCAACCGATGCTGACAGCGCGATTGCCAAGCTTTGTTTTAGTTGCGCAGGCACAGATCCTGCAAGCGGTGCAGATAAGGTTTCTTTTGGCACCGAGGCATCGCTGTTTCACAACGCGGGCGTGCCAACCATCGTTTGCGGTCCAGGCCACATTGCCCAGGCGCATCAGCCCAATGAATGGGTAACGCTGGCCCAACTGGCTTGGTGCGAGCGCTTCATGCGCAAACTGGCCGATGAGATCTGTGTTTCTTAAAAAATAAATAGTTAACTACTGATTGGATTTAAAAAATGCTGCAACGTAGAAGTTTTGTCATCGCGCCTCTGGCTTTTTCAAGCGCATTAGCCTTGGCACAAAGCAACCCCAAAGTGGCCCGCATCGTCGTTCCCTTTGCACCCGGCGGCGTACAAGACTTGCTGGCGCGCGCTCTGTCTGTCGAGCTCGGCGCAGCGCTGGGTCAAAGCGTCATCATTGACAACAAACCCGGCGCGGGCGGCACCGTGGGCACGGGTTTTGTGGCGAAATCAGCGCCTGACAGCGGCGCGATGGTGCTGTCAGCCGCCAGCCACAACATTGCGGGTAGCCTGTACACCAAGCTGGCTTACGACCCACAAAAAGACTTTGCACCGCTGGCGCACATTGGCACGGCAGACTATGTGCTGATGGTGCACCCTGATGTGCCCGCCAAAACAGCGGCAGAGTACATTCGCCACGCCAAAGCCAACCCCGGAAAAATGAACTACGCCACCGCTGGAGTGGGCAGCGCCACGCATTTGTCAATGGCCTATTTCAACGGACTGGCGGGTATTGATGTGGTGCATGTGCCGCTCAAAGCCACGGGCGAGGCGATCAACGAAGTGATTTCAGGCCGCGCCCAGGCCGTGATAGCCGCCAGCATTGGCGCGCTGGCGTTTGCCAAAGACAGCCGTATTCGTTTGATTGGCGTCACATCGCCCAAGCGCTCAAAATATTTGCCCGATGTCCCGACGATTGCCGAAAGCGGCTTGCCTGGCTACCAGTTTGACTCATGGTTTGGCCTGCTTGGTCCGGCTAGCACGCCAGCGGTTGAGGTCAATCGCATCAACGCAGCGATGGCTACCCTGCTCAAAGACCCGGTCATCCTGGCGCGGCTAGACAAGCAGGGCATTGAGCCGCTGGCCATGAACAACAGCGACTTTGCCAAACTGCTGGCGGTCGACTATGAACGCATGGCCAAAGTAGTCAAGGCTTCAGGCGCAAAAGTGGAATAAGGCG
>JBBAPP010000017.1:2164-4913 GCA_040400775.1 Polaromonas sp.
TTTGTTTGACTTTTGGAAACTCTGCATGCAACGACTTTTTGCTTTTGTTAGCTTGGCCTTATTACTTGCGGCTTGCGCCTCTGCCCCAGCGCCCTGGGTCTACACCCCACCTGGCCAGCCTGAGGGATCGTTTGGCTACGCCGCCAAGCCCGGTTGGGCGACCACCAAGTTTGCGGTTGCTGCGGCCAACCCGTTGGCAACCGATGCAGGCTTGCAGGTACTGCGCGCAGGTGGCTCGGCGATTGACGCGGCGGTGGCCGTGCAAATGGTGTTGACATTGGTAGAGCCGCAGTCCAGCGGGATTGGCGGCGGCGCCTTCTTGTTGCATGCAAGTGGCAGCAAAGTCGAGGCTTTTGATGGCCGTGAAACCGCACCCGCTGGGGTCGATGAAAAATTGTTTATCGGCACTGACGGCAAGCCAGTGGCGTTTTATGACGCCGTGGTCGGGGGCCGCGCGGTGGGCGTACCGGGCGTCGTCAAAATGCTGGAGCTTGCACACCAGCAACATGGCAAGCTGCCGTGGGCACAGTTGTTTATACCGGCCATCACACTGGCTGAAAGTGGTTTTAAAGTCAGCCCGCGCTTGGCCACACTGCTCAAAAACGAAGTGCATTTAAAAAAAGATCCCGCCGCTGCTGCGTTTTATTACAAGGCCGATGGCTCGTCGCTAGAGGCTGGTAAACTTTTAAAAAACCCGGCCTTGGCCGACGTGCTGCGGCAAATCGCTAGCCAGGGCGCTACCGCCATGCATCAGGGCAGCGTGGCGCAAGCGATAGTCAAAAAAGTGCAAAGCCACCCGACCAACCCCGGCAAGCTCAGCCTGCGCGACCTGGCTGCTTACCAGGTTAAAAAACGTGACCCGATGTGCTCTGACTATAGTGCTGCCAGCTCCATCTACCGCCTCTGTGGCATGCCGCCGCCAAGCTCAGGCGCAATTGCTGTGGGGCAGATTTTGGGTATTTTGGCGAATACCCAGGCCGCCACGCTGCCAACAGTCGCAGGCATGAGCGGCGTGGCCGGCAGCGTCATGGGGTCGGGTCAAACCCCATCAGCCGACTGGCTGCACCTGTACACCGAGGCATCGCGCCTGGCCTTTGCTGACCGCGGTCAGTATGTCGCTGACCCTGATTTTGTCAGCGCACCCGGCGGCAACTGGATCAGCCTGCTGGCGCCCGCCTACCTGGCTGACCGCGCTAAATTGATCGCCCAGCAACCCGGTGGCCAGAGCATGAAAACCGCCAAGCCCGGCATACCCGGCCCGGTTAAAACGGCCTATGCACCGATGCCTGACCAGCCCGAATACGGTACCTCACACATCAGCATCATTGACGCTTTTGGTAACGCCATCGCCATGACGACAACCATTGAAGATGCTTTTGGCGCGCGCCAATTGACCGACGGCGGCACCGGCAAAGCGGGCGGCTTTTTGCTCAACAACGAGTTGACCGATTTCAGCTTTGCCCCAACCGATGCAGAAGGTAAACCGATTGCCAACCGCGTGCAGCCCGGCAAGCGTCCGCGCTCGTCGATGGCGCCCACACTGGTGTTTGACAAAGCCACCAACCAAGTCATGATGAGCGGCGGCAGCCCCGGCGGCGCGCTGATTATTCACTACACCGCCAAGCTGCTTTACGGTACGCTGAACTGGGGCCTGAACGCCCAGCAAGCGATTGACCTGCCGAATTTTGGATCACTCAACGGCCCGAGCCTGCTGGAAGAAAAGCGCTTTTCCCCGGCCACGGTTGAGGCACTCAAAGCACGCGGCGCTGAAGTCCGCGAGCAAAACATGACCAGCGGCCTGCAAGCGATTCAAAAAACCGACAGAGGCTTTTTTGGCGGCGCCGACCCCCGGCGCGAAGGGGTGGTGCTGGGGGATTGATCAACCCCACAGCACAGACCGCATCGCAATCGAGCCGCCTTGGTAGTTGGTGTTAAAAAATCGCATTGGCTCATTCGCATCAGCTGCCCCGGCTGCGTAAAGCAAGGGCAAATAGTGCTCATGCGTGGGGTGCGCCATTTTGGCCAGACTGCCAAGCTTTAAAAAGTTTTGCAGTGCCCCTAAGTTAGCTTGCTGAATGTGGCCAGCGGTGGTTTGGTCAAACTCCAGCGCCCAGTCGTAGGCTTGGCTGCCTGATGCGCCGCGTTGCATTTGCCCCAGGTTATGCACCATGTTGCCGCTGCCGACAATCAATACGCCGCGCTGTCGCAAGGCTTTGAGTTGCTGGGCCAGCGCGTAATGGTCTTCTGGCGCTCTTGAATAGTCCATGCTGAGTTGGATAACGGGTATATCGGCACTTGGAAACATTGGTTTTAGAACGCCCCACGCACCGTGGTCAAGGCCCCAATTTTCATCCAGTCCCAGCGGCAATGAACCTCGCTGCCTGACCTGCTGTGCGATGGCCTGCGCTGCGGTGGTATCACCCGGCGCGGGGTATTGCTGGTCAAACAGCTCTTGCGGGAAGCCACCAAAGTCGTGAATAGTTTTGGGCTGCGCCATGGCCGTCAGATGCCAGCCCTGCGTCAGCCAATGGGCGGAGATACACAAAATCAGTTGTGGTCTGGCCATTTTGCTGCCGAACTCCGCACCCAGCGCCTGCCAGCTGTCAAAGTAGGGATTGCCAGGCAAGGCGTTCATCGGGCTACCGTGGCCCAAGAACAGCACCGGCATGCGGTCAGACTTTTTGAGCGAAGCAATGCGGTCTAGCGCCGCAGGGTGGGTGTTGGTGGTCATGGTGGGCTTGGAATGATG
>JBBAPP010000017.1:5013-21752 GCA_040400775.1 Polaromonas sp.
GCAAGGCCAGCGCCTGTTATATTGTTGCACTGCATCATAATTTGATTTCACAAAGGTTTGTCCCCATGCTTTACCAAGTTTACGAAAACCAACGTACCCTGATGGAGCCTTTTGTTGACTTTGCGCAGGCTGCTGCCAAGCTCTACAGTAACAGCTCCTCACCGCTGGCGCACAACCCGTTTTTTCAGCGCATGGCTGCAGGCTATGACCTGATTTACCGCTTGGGCAAAGACTACGAGCGGCCAAGCTTTGGGATTCAGAATATTGTGGATGGCAAGGTTGAAATTGCCATTCATGAACGCGTTGAGATAGACAAGCCATTTTGTGAGTTACGCCGCTTCAAGCGATTTTCAGACGATGCCAGCACGCTAAGCGGCCTCAAAAACCAGCCCGCCGTGCTGATAGTTGCGCCACTGTCTGGCCACTACGCCACCTTGCTGCGCGACACCGTTAAAACCATGCTGAAGGACCATAAGGTGTATATCACCGACTGGAAAAACGCGCGTCTGGTGCCGCTGTCAGACGGTGAATTTCACCTGGACGATTACGTCAACTACGTGCAGGAATTTATTCGCCACCTGCAAGGCAAGTACGGCAATTGCCACGTCATCAGCGTTTGCCAGCCTACTGTGCCGGTGTTTGCCGCTATTTCATTGATGGCCACACGCGGCGAGACCACGCCACTGTCAATGACCATGATGGGCGGCCCGATTGATGCCCGTAAATCACCCACCGCTGTGAACAACCTGGCCATGAACAAGCCCTATTCATGGTTTGAAAACAATGTCATTCACCGCGTACCAGGCAACTTCCCCGGCGCGGGTCGGCGCGTCTACCCGGGGTTTTTACAGCACACCGGCTTTGTTGCCATGAACCCGGACGTACACGCTAGCAGCCACTTTGACTACTTCAAAAACCTGATCAAAGGCGATGACGCCAGCGTCGAGATGCACCGCAAGTTTTACAACGAGTACAACGCCGTGCTGGACATGGACGCTGACTATTACCTGGAAACGATTGACGTCGTGTTCCAGCAGTTCAAGCTGGTCAATGGGACGTGGGATGTGAAGTCTGTTGATGGCAGGTCTGAGCGCGTCAAACCCGGCGACATCAAAACCACCCGCGTGATGACGGTTGAAGGCGAACTGGACGACATTTCAGGCTCGGGTCAGACCGAAGCGGCTCTAGACATGTGCACTGGTGTTGCCGCTGCGCACAAAAAGCACTTTGAGGCCAAAGGCGCCGGGCATTATGGCATTTTCAGCGGCAGGCGCTGGCGCGAGCTGGTCTACCCCGAGGTCAAAGACTTTATTTTGGAGGCTCACACGGCATCCAATATGCCATTAGCCCCCTCAATAACTGAGCCATCAGCTGTTAAAAAAATAGCGATTACCAAGCCTGCTGCCAAAGCGGTTGCCCAGCCAGCGGAACTAGTAGCCGTAAAACCAGTAGCCAAGCGCGCACCCGCTAAAGCGGCACGCAGCAAATAAGCAGAGACAATGCTGGGGTGACCCACCCTGACACTTCCAATCTTGCCAGCCTCATCAAGAGGCTGCATGCGGCGCTGCCGCAAACCCAATGCACGCGCTGTGGCTACCCTGATTGCGCGGCTTACGCCGAGGCAATTGCAGAAAGTACAGCGCAGATCAACCAATGCCCGCCCGGCGGAGCACAGGGCGTGGCCCGGTTAGCCGCCATTACTGGCAAACCGGTTCTGCCCCTGAACCCCGCAAATGGTCTGGAAGCCCCACGCAGCGTGGCAGTGATTGACGAAGCCTGGTGTATTGGCTGCACGCTGTGCCTGCCGGTGTGCCCAACAGACGCTATTCTTGGCAGCAACAAGATGATGCACACCGTGATTGAGCCGCACTGCACAGGCTGCGAGCTGTGCATAGCGGTCTGCCCCGTAGATTGCATCAGCCTGGAAAACGTCAGCGGTGAGCGGACCGGCTGGGCGGCATGGTCGCAAGCAGAAGCTGATCAAGCGCTTAGTCGCTATGTATTTCATAGCGTATTACGCCCGGATTCATTGGTAAAAAACCCTAAAATATCCATAAAATCAACGCAAAATACCTCTGAAAGTATTAAAAAACAATCAGTGATTGAAGCTGCGCTGGCTAAGTCGCGTACGGCGCGGGCAGCACGATCCGGCTAGGCTACTGCCTTGCTTGCAATGCCGCCACCACATCAGGCGGCGCCTGCACCAGCTCAATCAACACCCCCTCCCCGGCTATCGGGAACGCGTCATTGGCCTTGGGGTGCATGAAACAAATATCGTAGCCCGCAGCACCCTGGCGAATGCCGCCGGGTGCAAAGCGCACACCTTGCGCGGTCAGCCACGCAACCGCCATCGGCAAGTCGTCTATCCATAGCCCAACGTGGTTCAGCGGTGTGGTGTGTACGGCTGGCTTCTTATCCATGTCCAGTGGCTGCATCAAATCAACCTCGACCTTGAACGGGCCGCTGCCAATGGCGCAAATGTCTTCATCGACGTTTTCACGTTCACTGACAAAACTACCTGTGACTTCCAACCCCAGCATGTCTACCCATAAAGTCCTCAATCGCGCCTTATCAGGGGCGCCAATAGCAATTTGCTGGATGCCAAGAACCTTGAAGGGGCGCGTCATGCTGTAGCCGGGTACTTGCGACCTGCCAAGTACGTCACACCATGCGGCACGGCGCTTTCGTGGTGCGGCGTCTCGGCGGGCAGCCTGAACACATCGCCTGCTGCATAGGTGGTTGAAATGCCATGAACCCGCAAGGTGATGTCGCCCTCAATGATCAACGCCCAAGCCTCAAACGGGTGCGCATGCTCATCCATCGCGTAGCCGACCGGTTTGCTGAGCAGCAGCGCTTGGTCGAAGTTTTCTGCTTTTAATTGGGATTCAAATTCTTGTCTCTGCATGGTCACTCCTGGTTAAAAATTTTTAGATAAATTCAAGCAAATTCAACAATCGGCTGGTCTACCGTCAGGGACTCACCCTTGGCCGCCAGCACCTTGCCGACCACGCCATCGGCAACTGCAAACAGCACGTTCTCCATTTTCATCGCTTCAATCACCGCCACACGCTCACCCGCCTGAACCTTCTGGCCAACCTGTACCGCCACGTCAACCAGCAGGCCGGGCATGGGCGACAGCACGTAGCGGCTCATGTCTGGAGGGGCTTTGTACGGCATCAGCGCATGCAGGGCAGCGGCGCGTGGGCTCAAGACCAGCGCATCCAGGCGCGTGCCGCTGTGGGCAACGCGGATAGCCAGCGGGTTCTTGCCGACACCACGTTCGACTTGTGCGGTGAACGGTTTGCCATTGACAGTACCCCGAATGCGGGCACCGCCCAGATGCCAACTGCTACATATTTCGTAGCTTCTAGAACCCGTATCTATTCGGGTAAAGCCCAATTTAGCCTCGAAATCAGCGACCAGAACGCTGTTTTGGATGTTTTTGCCCTGTGCGCCAAGTTGAATCACCACAAAGCCTTCACCCACCGCAACGCCATGGCCTGGCATCTGTCCGCTGATACCAGCGGCACGGCCCAGCAAGCGGCGGTTAACGTAAGCGGCCAGCGCCAGCAAAAAGTCGGGGTCATCGTGCGGCACATCTTCAGCCGAGAAGCCCTTGCCGTAGTTCTCGGCAATAAACCCCGTATTGAAATCACCCGCGACAAATTTGGGATGCGCCAGCAACGCGGCTTGAAAAGGAATATTGCTGCTGATACCGCGAATCACAAAACCATTCAGCGCTTCACGCATTTTGGCAATTGCGTCCAGACGGTCTTTGCCGTGCACGATGAGTTTGGCAATCATCGAGTCGTAGTACATCGGGATTTCACCACCGTCTTGCACGCCTGTGTCGACGCGAACGCCCATCAGCTGCGTGGTGTCAGACGCAAACATGGTTTCTTTGGGCGGCTGAAAGCGCACCAACCGGCCAGTCGACGGCAAAAAATTGCGAAACGGGTCTTCGGCGTTGATACGGCATTCCATCGCCCAGCCATTGCGCTGCACATCTTTTTGCGCCAGCGGCAGCTTTTCACCAGCGGCCACACGAATCATCAGCTCAACCAAATCAAGCCCGGTGATGCATTCAGTGACAGGGTGTTCAACTTGCAGGCGGGTATTCATTTCCAGAAAATAAAAGCTCTGGTCTTTGCCGACCACAAACTCCACCGTGCCCGCGCTTTGGTACTTCACGGCTTTGGCCAGCAACACCGCCTGCTCGCCCATGGCTTGGCGCGTGGCATCCGTGATGAAGGGCGATGGCGCTTCTTCAATCACTTTCTGGTGGCGGCGCTGAATGGAACATTCGCGTTCATTGAGATAAATCACGTTGCCAAAGCTGTCGCCAATCAACTGGATTTCAATGTGGCGTGGTTCTTCAACGAATTTCTCGATGAATACGCGGTCATCACCAAAGCTGTTGCGCGCCTCGTTGCGGCAACTGGTGAAGCCCTCGAAGGCTTCCTTGTCATTGAAAGCCACGCGCAGACCCTTGCCACCGCCGCCAGCGCTGGCCTTGATCATCACCGGGTAGCCAATGCTCTGGGCAATCTCCACTGCTGTCTCAGCCGTTTCAATCGCATCGTTCACGCCGGGGATGCAGTTGACCCCTGCCGCACCCGCCAGTTTTTTGGATTCAATCTTGTCGCCCATCGCGGCGATGGAGTAGTGCTTGGGGCCGATGAAGACAATGCCCTCTTCTTCAACCCGTTTGGCAAAGCCAGCGTTTTCGCTGAGGAAGCCGTAGCCTGGGTGCACTGCTTGCGCGCCGGTTTGTTGGCAGGCAGCAATAATTTTTTCAGCCTGCAAGTAGCTGTCGCGGCTTGGTGCGGGGCCAATGTTGACGGCCTCGTCTGCCAGCTCCACATGGCGAGCGTCTTTGTCAGCATCAGAATAAACCGCGACGGTTTTGATGCCCATTTTTCGGGCGGTGAGGATGACGCGGCAGGCGATTTCCCCCCGATTGGCTATCAGGATTTTGGTGAACATATATCTGCTTTCAATCAATCTTTGTTGGGTAGCTTGCTAGGCTGTGTGCTACTTAACCCGCAACGGCCACGGCGCATCTACCTGCGCTCATGTCCCCCGCCCCGTTGGGGCTCCTCCTTGACTTCGCTTCGGCAGACACGCCATACCCGTTGCTAGTCAGAAGGTTTTTACGCAGGTACAAAAATAGCCCGAAGAGCGGTTTGCCTGGGTGTTCTGCGGAGGTCAAGGAGGAGCGCGAAGCGCGGGGGACACGCAGCAGAACGCTCGGGCACACCGCTCGCGTCGCATACCGATAACAGGTCTTCAAGCGAACCATCACAGCGGAATATTCCCATGCTTACGCCAAGGGTTTTCAAGCTTTTTATCCCGCAACATCACCAGTGACCGACAAATGCGTTTACGCGTCTCATGCGGCAAGATCACGTCATCAATAAAACCTCGCGCACCAGCGATGAACGGATTCGCAAACTGGGCTTTGTATTGCGCCTCGCGCGCGGCCAGTTTCACCGGATCACCCTTGTCTTCACGGAAGATAATTTCTACCGCCCCTTTGGCGCCCATCACTGCAATCTCGGCATTCGGCCAGGCAAAGTTAACGTCGCCGCGCAGGTGCTTGGATGCCATCACGTCATACGCGCCGCCATAAGCCTTGCGGGTGATCACCGTGATTTTTGGTACCGTGCATTCAGCATAGGCGTAGAGCAGCTTCGCGCCATGCTTGATGATGCCGCCGTACTCTTGCGACGTGCCGGGCATGAAGCCGGGCACATCAACAAATGTGACGACCGGGATATTGAAGCAATCACAAAACCGGATGAAGCGCGCCGCTTTGATGGACGATTTGATGTCTAGGCAGCCCGCCAACACCAGCGGCTGGTTGGCGACGATACCAATGGTTTGACCTTCCATTCGGGCAAAGCCAATGATGATATTTTTGGCGTATTCGGGCTGGATCTCAAAAAAGTCGCCGTCGTCTACCGTTTTGACAACCAGCTCTTTCATGTCGTAGGGCTTGTTTGGGTTTTCCGGCACCAGGGTGTCCAGGCTCAGATCCATGCGCGTGGCAGGGTCAGCACTTGGCCGAACCGGCGCTTTTTCACGGTTGTTCAGCGGCAGGTAGTTGTACAAACGGCGCAGCATCAGCAACGCTTCTACATCATTTTCAAACGCCAAGTCAGCTACGCCGCTTTTGGTGGTGTGGGTCATCGCGCCACCCAACTCTTCAGCCGTCACGCTCTCATGCGTCACGGTTTTGACAACCTCCGGACCGGTCACAAACATGTAGCTGGAGTCTTTGACCATAAAAATAAAATCCGTCATGGCCGGGCTATACACCGCACCGCCAGCGCAGGGCCCCATGATCATGCTGATTTGCGGAATCACGCCGCTGGCCATCACATTACGCTGAAACACATCGGCATAACCGCCAAGCGAGGCCACACCTTCCTGAATCCGTGCACCGCCAGAATCGTTCAGGCCAATCACCGGCGCGCCGACCTTCATGGCCTGGTCCATCACCTTGCAGATTTTTTCGGCATGCGCCTCGCTGAGTGCGCCGCCAAAAACGGTGAAGTCTTGGCTAAAAACAAACACCAGGCGGCCATTGATCATGCCGTAGCCTGTGACCACACCATCACCTGGCGGGCGGTTGTCGGCCATGCCAAAGTCTGTGCAGCGGTGCTCCACAAACATGTCCCACTCTTCAAACGTACCTTCGTCGAGCAGCAACTCCAGCCGCTCCCGCGCAGTTAGTTTGCCTTTACCGTGCTGTGCATCAATGCGCTTTTGCCCGCCACCGAGCCGGGCAGCAGCGCGTTTTTGTTCGAGTTTTTCAAGAATATCTTGCATGGTTATTTTCTGTTGGTTGACGTTTGCTATTTATTTGATAGCTTTTTATACATGATTTGATTGGGCTGCAAGCAGGTTTCGTGCTGCAGTCGAAGCTGGAATTTGGCCACTGGCTACCTGCGTAAGCAGCTCAGGCAGCAATCGGCTGACCGCCGGGTTGTTTTTAAAAGCTTGTTTCAGGCCTGCGTCAATGCGCTCCCACATCCAGCTGAGTGACTGCTGCTGGCGGCGTGCAACCATCTTGCCGTTGGCGCTTTGCCGCGCCTTGAAGTCCTGCACCTCGACCCAGAATGCTTCTAATCCCTCAGCCTTCAAAGCACTCAGTTGTATGGCTTTGGGGTGCCAGTTGCTTTCTACATAGCCACTGAACATACCGAGTAACTGCATGGCCGAGGTGATTTGCAACTGGGCACGCTGGGCGGCGATGGCGTCAATGTCAGCCTTGTTGATCAGCACCAGATCGGCCAGTTCCATCACGCCTTTTTTAATCGCTTGCAAGTCATCACCGGCGTTAGGTAACTGCATCAGCACGAACATATCGGTCATGTTGGCGACTGCGGTTTCGCTTTGGCCCACGCCCACAGTTTCAACCATCACCACGTCATAACCCGCCGCCTCGCAGACCAGCATGGCTTCACGGGTTTTTTCAGCCACACCGCCCAGCGTGCCGCTGGACGGGCTGGGGCGGATGTAGGCCATTTCATGCACCGACAGCAGGTCCATCCGCGTCTTATCGCCCAAAATGGAGCCGCCCGAGAGCGTGGAGGATGGGTCAATCGTCAGGACTGCCACCCGGTGACCCAGCTTTATCAGGTACAGGCCCAGTACTTCGATAAAGGTCGATTTACCGACGCCGGGCACGCCGCTGATACCCAAACGAAAGGATTTGCCGGTGTAGGGTAGCAAGGCGGTGAGCAATTCGTCGCCTTGTGCGCGGTGGTCTGCGCGCGTTGATTCGAGCAGGGTGATGGCTTTGGCGATGGCCCGGCGCTGGGTGCTTGTGTCACCACCCAATAAATGGGCCAACAATGAATCTTGAAAATTGAGCAAAACCAACCTTATTCGAATTGCTCAAAGAAAGAAAAATCAATGTCATAAACGGTTCGAGGTTTTAGGCCCAACTCGTACCGCTTAAACATTTCAAAAAGCTTTTCACCGTCAACCAGTTCAATAGGAACAGCGCCAGGCCGTTCTGCTTCTGCCCTCGCGTTGCTTGAATAGGTACTGGTTGTCAGAAAAATTCCCTTATCTGACCGGCCATCCATCGCGCCACGCAGATCACGTATTTCTTTGGGCGGAACTGCGTTCTCCCATTTTTTGCATTGGAAGACAACGTTAAAACTCATCAAATCGTTTAATTGCAAAACACCAACGCCGTCAATACCGCCGTCGCTTGAGCGACCAGTGACTTGCACGCGTTCGAATCCAGCTTCACGCAGCAAGCGCATGCACAGCCGCTCAAATCCACTTGGCGTTAGTGCTTTAACGACTTCAAGAAAGCCTTGCAAGCTGGAATCCTCATCAGCCTGCGGCGTATCGGCAGGAGTCGCGTCATCTTTAATGGTCTGTGATTGCGCCTCCCCTGCCGGCTTGCGAAGCTTGGCTTGACGCTGTACTTGATTGAGAACTATGCTTCTTGCTTCATCAAGCGATACATTGATATTTTTACCAGCAACTGTGAGCGACCAGACTCCTCTGAGTCCCGAATCGATGTAACCCTCCCAAACCAAATACTGGCGAGCCCATCTAACTTGGTTTGCGAAGCGCTCTTGGCCTGATTTAAGAACTTCATTCCTTAGCGCATCAGGTACTTTTTCAATCTCTGCAACACGGTCAATCGCTTCTCTGGGTGATGCAGAGCCGCCAAGGTCACGTAGAGCCTGTAGCAAAGGGCCAAACCACCTGACAAATTCTGATTGTTTTGCTTTTGGTTTTTGATCTGTTGATTTGGTCATTTCATCATCTCACAGGATCTCAAATCTACGCCCATCAGGCAAGCGATAACGAGAAAAGTCCCGTACGTCCATCGTCATGATTCGGTTGGTTTGCGTTTCGATTGCTAGCCAAACAAGCGTTGCGTCTGCAAAATCCATTTCAGTACGCGGCCATTCGGTATAGGTTTGCATGAGTTTTGCCATCTCAGCTAAGTTGCTGGCGTCAAACGGGTAAACCGTCACGGCACCATTCGCGATCCAATTCAAAAAACGCTGGGTGTTAAGCGGATTCAGAAAATGGCTGGCCTCAACAATACAAGCCCAAGTCGTTGTTAAAAGCCATCCTTGACCCAGCGCGCCTACATAATGATCATGCGCTACGCTTTGCTGGTCAAACAGCGCAATCATTGGCCCAGCATCAATCAGCGCCACGTTCATGCCGCCACGCCTTTACCTTCAGGCTGCCAAGTTTCGCCACGCTTTTTGGCTTCATGAAAGGCAAACCAGTCGGCCTGCTGTGCTTCATGCTTTGCACGAAGCTTTGCACGAATTGCAGCTTTCATGGGCGACAAATTTTCATCTGGCAGCTGCTCGTTGTTGTCGTATCCGGCAAATTCGGCCTTGGCCGCTAGCATCAACTTGTACGGATCTTTGCGCCCAAGCGCGCGTTCAAGCGCCGCAATAATGAACTGCGATTTGGTGATGCCTTGCTGCTTGGCACTGATCTCCAGCTCTTTTTCCATCAATGGGTCTAACCGTACAGACACAGCCATATCTTTCTCCTTGAGTTAAAATACGGTATTACTGTATCACAAACTATGGTTTTGACTTGAATCCAGCGCCTTTCGAATCTGCTCCAGCACATCCTTGGCACTGGCCACGATCGGCGTGCCTGGTCCGTAGATGCCTTTGACACCCGCCTCGTACAGCATCTCGTAGTCAGGCCGCGGAATCACGCCACCGACAAAAACGATGATGTCGTCTGCGCCCTGCTTTTTCAGCTCGGCAATGATGCCTGGCACCAGCGTTTTATGGCCGGCCGCCAGCGTGCTGACACCGACGGCATGCACGTCGTTTTCAATCGCCTGACGGGCGCATTCTTCGGGGGTTTGAAACAGCGGCCCCATGTCCACGTCAAAACCCAGGTCAGCAAACGCGGTAGCCACCACTTTGGCGCCCCGGTCATGGCCGTCCTGGCCCAATTTTGAGATCATCACGCGCGGTCGGCGGCCTTCTTGTTCTGCAAAATCTGAAATTTCTTTTTTCAGCTGTTCCCAACCGTCGGCAGAGTCATAAGCAGCCGCATAGACACCGGTTACTTTTTGTGTATCGGCGCGGTGGCGGCCATACACGGTCTCCAATGCGTCGCTGATTTCCCCGACTGTTGCGCGTGCGCGCACGGCTTGAATCGACAAATCCAGCAAATTACCGGTGTTGTCTTCGGCTGCAGTTTTGATCGCTGCCAGCAGCAATTCAACTTGCGCCGCGTCTCGGTTTTTCTTTATTTCGCTGAGACGTTTGATCTGCCCGTCACGCACCGCCACGTTGTCGATGTCACGGGTCTCAATCGGGTCTTCCGTCTTCAGCCGGTATTTGTTGACGCCCACAATCACGTCTTTGCCGCTGTCAATCCGCGCCTGCTTTTCAGCGGCTGCAGCTTCAATCTTCAGCTTGGCCCAGCCGCTGTCTACCGCCTTGGTCATGCCGCCCATGGCATCGACTTCCTCGATGATTTTCCAGGCTGCATCGGCCATGTCTTGGGTCAGTTTTTCCATCATGTAGCTGCCCGCCCACGGGTCTACCACTGCGCCAATATGCGTTTCTTCCTGAATGATGAGTTGCGTGTTGCGGGCGATGCGCGAGCTGAACTCCGTCGGCAATGCAATCGCTTCATCAAATGAGTTGGTATGCAGCGACTGCGTACCGCCAAACACCGCCGCCATGCCTTCAATCGTGGTGCGCACAATGTTGTTGTACGGGTCCTGCTCGGTCAGGCTCCAGCCGCTGGTCTGGCAGTGGGTGCGCAGCATCAAGGATTTGGGTGACTTGGCATCAAAGCCTTTCATGATGCGACACCAGAGCAGCCGCGCGGCGCGCATTTTGGCGATTTCCAAATAGAAATTCATGCCAATCGCCCAAAAGAAGCTCAAGCGTCCGGCGAATCCGTCAACGTCCAGCCCTTTGCCAATCGCCGTCTTCACATACTCTTTGCCATCTGCCAAAGTAAAGGCCAGCTCCAGGGCCTGGTTGGCTCCAGCTTCCTGCATGTGGTAGCCGCTGATGGAAATCGAGTTGAACTTCGGCATGTGCTGGGCCGTATATTCAATGATGTCGCCAATGATGCGAATACTCGGCGCGGGCGGGTAAATATAGGTGTTGCGCACCATGAATTCTTTGAGGATGTCGTTTTGAATCGTCCCGCTCAAGTCAGCCTGCGCCACGCCCTGCTCTTCAGCTGCCACCACGTAGCCCGCCAGCACCGGCAACACCGCGCCGTTCATGGTCATGCTGACGCTGACTTTGTCGAGCGGAATCTGGTTGAACAGGATTTTCATGTCCTCCACCGAATCAATTGCCACGCCGGCTTTGCCCACGTCGCCCGTCACACGCGGGTGGTCGCTGTCGTAGCCCCGGTGCGTAGCCAGGTCAAACGCCACCGACACGCCCTGCCCGCCTGCCGCCAAGGCTTTGCGGTAAAACGCATTCGATTCTTCAGCCGTTGAAAATCCGGCGTACTGCCGAATCGTCCAAGGGCGCACGGCATACATGGTGGCCTGGGGACCGCGAATGAAAGGCTCAAAGCCTGGCAGGGTGTGGGTGTAAGGCAGGTCTTTGGTGTCGTCTGCCGTGTACAAGGGCTTGACGGTAATACCGTCTGGCGTCTGCCAGTTCAGGGCATTCACATCGCCGCCGGGGGCAGATTTGGCTGCGGCTTTTTCCCAATCGGCAAGGTTTGATGGTTTGAATGGCATGCTCATAGACTACATCTTAGCAAATCTTTCAGATTTATAATTATAAATTCAGAATTCAGTTTCATGTAAACTTTACTGGGCTATGAACGCATTGACATCTCACAACAACCTCAAGCAACGCGCCCTCTACGAAGAAGTCGCAGAGCTGCTACGCCAGCGCATCTTCAGCCGCGCGCTGCCGCCTGGCAGTTGGATCGACGAGCTGAAGCTGGCTGAAGAATACGGTATCAGCCGCACGCCGCTGCGTGAAGCGCTCAAGGTGCTGGCCACCGAAGGCCTGGTCACCATGAAGGTACGCCGCGGTGCGTATGTGACCGAGGTCAATGAGAAAGACCTGACGGATGTCTACCACCTGCTCAGCTTGCTGGAGTCCGATGCTGCCAGCGAAGTGGCCAAGCAAGCCAGCGATACGCAATTAAAAGAACTACAAATCTTGCACGATAGCCTAGAAAAAGCCATCAAAAACCGCGAACGCTTTTTTGAGATCAACGAAGCCTTTCACATGCGCTTGCTTGAGATTGCCAATAACCGCTGGCGCGACCAGATGGTGGCCGACCTGCGCAAGGTGATGAAGCTGAACCGCCACAATTCATTGCTGAAAGTGGGGCGCATTGAAGAGTCTTTGGCAGAACACCGTGCCATCATGGCGGCAATGGCAGCACGCGATGCAGAGCTGGCGGCACGCGCCATGCGCAGGCACTTTGCCAATGGACTTGAGGCGGCAGCTTGAAGCAGCCCAAGATCATTGAGCCCCTGATCACCGGCGGCCCGGCACGCGGTCTGTGTACCGACTGCGGCTTGTCGCGCTCAAGCGACCCCAAGCGTTGCGGGCAAGCTTGCCAGTTCATCAAACCTGATTACCCACGGCTTGAAGCCGCAGTGCACGGGCGCGAACGCGATATAAAAAAACCCGATGAACTCTTTTTCGGCCCGCACCACCGCATGCTGCGTGCCCGCATGGCAGCACCCGCACCGGGCGCGCAGTGGACGGGCATCACCACCGGACTGGCCACGCGGCTGCTGGAGACCGGCGCGGTGGATGCGGTGCTCACCATGGCGCCTGATGCCAACGACAAGTGGCGACCCAAGCCGGTCATCGTGACGCGCGCTGAAGGCATGGCCGAGTGCCGGGGCATGCGCATGGGCTATGCGCCGCTACTGGCATTGATTGAGCCTGCTTTGGCCATGGGCTACAAACGCCTGGCCGTGATTGGCATCCCCTGCCAGGTGTATGCGCTTCGGGCGATTGAAGAGGAACTCAAGCGCACGCTGGGCCTGGAGCAGCTCTACGTCATTGGTACGCCATGTTCAGACAACACCACCACCGAGCGCTTTCATGAATTTTTGGCGCTGTTGGGAGAAGACTTGGGCGAAAACCCCGACGACGTGACCTATCTGGAGTTCAGGGCCGACTACCACGTCGAGCTGCGCTACAAAGATGGCCGCGTCAAGGCGATCCCTTTCTTGCAACTGCCGCTGTCCAAATTGCCGAATGATTTTTTTCCACTGACCTGCCGCACCTGCGTGGACTACACCAATGTGCTGAGCGACATCACGGTGGGCTACATGGGCGGCCAGGGTGAGCAGTGGCTGCTGGTACGCAACCAGCGCGGCGAAGAGCTGCTCAAACTGTTGGGCAACGATGTCGTGACATCCGAGCCTGGCAGTGCTGGCAAGCGTCAGGGCGCGGTGAAGGGCTTTATCAAAAACGTCGAGCGTGCTGCGGGCGGCTTGCCACTGCGCAAAATGCCGAACTGGCTGCGCCCCATCGTCGGCTGGCTGATGCCACGTGTTGGGCCGCGTGGGCTGGAGTTTGCACGCGCCCGCATCGACATGAAGGCGGCTGAAACCATCATTCACCTCAGGCGTGAAATGCCAGCGAAAATTAAAAACATGGTGCCGCCGCATGTGTGGCATTTGGTGGCGCCGTACGGCATGATGCCAACTGAGGCTTTAAAAATACCGCCATTGCCAAAGTCACTACTTTAAAATGCTATATTTAAAGGAGCTGTTAGCACCCTAATTTATTGGGTCAAAGGCATTTTTATTCAAAAAATTGGTCTAATTTAGTGGTAAAACTGGCCAAATCCTCAAAATAAGGTAAGGCGCCGCCGTCGATCAAATGAAACTGCCAGTTGGCGCGCTGCTCAACGCTGCTGCGGCCGCGGTAATCGGTAAAGTCGCCGCGCGTGGCCATCGATACCCACACCGGGCAGGCCAGCTTTTCGTACAGGGTGTTGATGTCTGCAGCGAACAGAAAGGCCGACAAAAAATACAAAGGCGCGTGCTGGGCACCCGGCTGGCGAGCGGACAGCACGCAGTAACGCCACAGGTTTTCATCCACCTGCTTGCGGCCAAAGGTGCGCTGCAAGAAGTAGCGCACCACACCTGGCCTTGTCAGAAGATTAAACAAGCCTCGACTCCAGGCAGGGCGGCTGACAGCACGGTAAAACCACTGGATGCCGCGCGAAGACCCTGGCGCCCCATAAAAGCGTTTAGTACCACTAAACCCAGTCGGGCTGATGAGAACGATCCGCCTGACCGCTTCTGGCGATTCACAAGCTATTCGCACAAGGTATTCGCAAGACAGCGACACACCAACCACATCCACTGCCGCATTTCCGTGCTGGCTGCGGATGCACGCCAAAGCGGTCAGCAGCGCATCAGTCATCAGCCGGATGGTGTACGGCCTGTCACTGCGGTCGGACAGGCCGTAGCCTGGCAAGTCAATCGCATAGGTGGGCCGTGTCTGGCGGTAATATTCATACAGTGGGGCTACTTCAGCGGCCGAGGCCGCCGCATTGACGCTGTGCACCAGCAAAATGGGCGTTAGCCCTGTTGCATAGGCTGCTTCTGGCGTGTACAAACACACAGCGCCAGAGGTTGTTGGCAGCTCGACCTGCACGCCTGTGAAGGCAGGCGGCAAAATTGAAATAGTTGGTGTAAGTGATGCCATGCAGAAACCTAAAAACTGAATTAGAACACTGGAGACACGCTGTGCAAACAAGAATCCAAAGCAAGTTACCAAACAGAATTTTCTCACCTGTTCGAGCTGCCTTGTTAGGCGCACTGGCGCTGTGCGCAGCAGCCACATTGCCCGCCTTCGCGCAAGCCCCCTACCCCAACAAACCCATTCGCCTGGTCGTGCCCTTCACGCCCGGCGGCGTCACAGACACCAGTGGCAGGCTGATTGCCGAGCAACTCTCAAAACGCCTGGGCCAGCAGGTGATTGTCGACAACAAGCCTGGCGCGTCTGGCAACATTGGCACCCAGCAGGTAGCGGCCTCCGCGCCTGATGGTTACACGCTGGTACTGGGGTTTGACGGCACGCTGGTCATCAACCCCCACGTATTTGACAAAGTGCCTTTTGACGTGCTCAAAGACTTTGCACCGATTGGCAAGATTGGCGATGCGGTGTTGATCTTGGTCGCGCACCCCGGTATTGCCGCCAAGACCCTGCCAGAGCTGATTGCCTTGTCAAAAACACAAACTGGCGGCTTGTCTTATGGCACATCAGGCACCGGTGGCACGCCGCACATTGCAGGCGAGCAGCTCAAGCTGCGCACCGGAGCCAACCTGGTACACGTGCCTTACAAGGGCGGCGGCCAGGCGCTGACAGATGTGCTGGGCGGCACCATACCGCTGGTGTACACGGCGGTTGCAGGTGCCCAGGGCCATGTCAAGGCAGGCAAGTTGCGCGCGATTGCCGTGTCGAGCGCGCAGCGTAGCAAGTCGCTGCCTGAGGTACCCACCTTCATCGAAAGCGGTGTGGCAGATTTTGAAGTCAGCTCCTGGGTCGGCCTGTTGGCCCCCGCCAAAACACCCAAAGCTATTGTTGACCAACTGAATATGGAGCTGAACGCGGTACTGAACGACCCCGAGGTACGCGAAAAGCTGAACATCATGGGCATTTCTGCAACGCCAGGCACGCCAGACAAATTCAGTGACGACATAAAGCGCGACCTGGCACGCTACGGCCCAGTGGTGAGGGCGGCTGGTATCAAGGCAGAATAATCCTAAAAGAAGCTTTGTTGGAAGCGTTTACCTAGGCAAACTGCTGGGCGGGCGCTTCACGCTGGGCTTTATCCGCCTGGTGCGCCAGCGCCATCACCTCGTGCGGTGGCAAACCCTTCAGCCGGTGGTCGCTCCAGACCTGCCGCCAGCGACGGCTACCCGTCAAGCCGTGGCGCAGACCCAGCATGTGCCTGGCAATGGCGCTCCAGGGCGTGCCGTGGCTGGCAAATTCACCTGCCATGTAGTCACACATTTGCGCCTCAACGGTTTCGCGCGTCAGGCTGGAGGGTGGTGCACCAAAAAAGTCAGCATCCCACGAGGCCATCAGCCACGGGTTGTGGTAAGCCTCGCGGCCCAGCATCACGCCATCCAGTTGCTGCAATTGTTCGGTGATTTGTTGCTTGGTCGTGATGCCGCCATTGATGGCGATGCTCAGGTGCGGGAAGTCTTGTTTTAGCCTGTGTACCAGCGCATAGCGCAGGGGTGGCACTTCACGGTTTTCTTTCGGGCTCAAGCCCTTCAGCCAGGCACTACGCGCATGCACGATGAAGGTGTTGCAGCCGGCCTGGCTCACCGTGCCGACAAAATCGCGAACGAAAGCATAGCTTTCAATCTTGTCAATGCCAATACGGTGCTTGACAGTCACAGGAACGCTCACCACATCCAGCATGGCTTTCACGCAGTCAGCCACCAGTTGCGGTTCAGCCATCAGGCAAGCGCCAAAAGCGCCGCGTTGCACCCGCTCGCTGGGGCAACCGCAGTTCAGGTTGATTTCGTCATATCCCCACTGCTGACCCAGCTTGGCACCATGCGCCACATCTTGCGGCTCACTGCCGCCCAGCTGCAGGGCAACCGGGTGCTCTTGGGGGTTGTAATCCAAGTGCCGCGCTACATCGCCGTGTACCAGTGCACCGGTCGTGACCATCTCGGTGTACAGCAGCGCATTGGCGCTCAGCAAGCGATGAAAGTAACGACAATGCCTGTC
>JBBAPP010000018.1:0-16426 GCA_040400775.1 Polaromonas sp.
GCGACGACAGTACAAGCGTACGGCTAGCAAAGCCGACAAAGTGCACGGATGATTTAAAAATGGAATAAGCTAGCTATAGATATAGGAGCTATAGACACTCAAATTTATTGGGATACAGGCCGATATGACACTTAAAAAGTAATTTTCAGTGTTTTTAAGTGGCATCAGACCGTTGGCGACGCAGGCGGTGTACCGCCGTCTACTGGCTCGCCGTCGGCATCGGTTCCGTCTTCAGGCTCGTCCGGTTTACCTTCGGCTTTGCGTTTCAGTTTCTCTTCTTTTTTGCGCTTTTTAGCCAGCTCTTTTTGACGCTTTTCGTAACCATAATTCGGTGTTGCCACAGGCTGCTTTCGTTTGAATGTTGCCCTAACTGTAATGCATCAGGCCAAGCGCTTGCGCCAGGTCAGCTTGCAAGTCGGCCACAGCCTCCAGGCCGACTGAAAACCGCACCAAACCACCCGGGTATGGCCAAGTCGTGGTACGCAGTGCGGGGATGTCATACGGGGCGCACAAGCTCATCGGCCCAGCCCAGCTGTAGCCGAGCTTAAAAAGCTTCAGGCTGTCACAAAAGCGGTCAATCTGGGGTTGCTTGAATTCAGCTTTAAAGACCACGCTGAACAAACAGGCCGCCGCCGTGCAGTCGCGCTTGAATGCCGCATGACCGGGCGAGCCAGGCAGCGCCGGGTGCAGCACGGCAGCGACTTGGCGCTGGCTCTGCATCCAGCTCGCCAGCGTGCGCGTGGCGGCGTCTTGTGCAGCGTAGCGTAGCGCCATCGAGTTGAGGCCGCGCAGCACCAGTTCTACATCGTTGCCGGCCACACCAAAACCAAGGCGCATGTGACAAAAGTGCATCAAATGGTGCAGCGCTTCGTTTTGTGTCACCACGGAGCCCATCAGCACATCCGCCCCGCCGCTGGGGTATTTGGTCAGCGCCTGGGCTGAAATATCAGCCCCTAGCGCGAAAGCATTGAAGGCAATACCCGCGCCCCAGGTGTTGTCGAGTGCAGTAACGATGCCCAGTGGGTGCGCGTTGGTGTGGGCTTTGACAACCGCCACCAGCGCCGGCAGGTCAGGAAACTCCAGCGTGATGCTGCCCGGCGCTTCCAGCCATACCAACCGCGTTTTGGCGCTGAGTTTGCTGGCCAAATCAGCGGGGTTCAGGGGGTCATAAAACTGGTGCGTGATGCCCCAAGCTGCCAGCTCGCCATTGGCAAAGGCCTTGTTCGGGCCATAAGCGTTGTCGGGTATCAGCAGCGCATCACCAGTTTTGAGCACTGCCATACCGACCAGCACGACAGCCGCCAGGCCACTGGGCACCAGGGTGCAGAACTTGCCCCCTTCGAGCGTGGCAATCCGCTCTTCCAGCAAGAAAGTTGTCGGCGTGCCGTGCAGGCCATAGGTGTAGCCGGTCTTGTGCTTCCAGTCACGCGTGCGCAGAGCCGCCACGCTGGGAAAGATAACCGTTGATGCCCGATGTATCGGCGGCGGCACAGCCTCAAAACCAACTGGTGGCTTGTAGGCGTGATGGATCAGGGCTGTGGGGAGTTGGGGAGATGAATCGCGCATCACCTGATAGTAACGTCAAGCTAAAAATCTGTGCCAAGACATCCCGGCAGGACCGTGGAACCGGCTTTGCCGGGCCACAGGCGCAAGTGAATCCTATTGATCCGGCCCGTTGATGTATCAGTTCCCGTTCGGGTTGAGCCCTTCGACATGCTCGGGACAGGCTTGTCGAAACCCTTCCTTCGACAAGCTCAGGATGATCGGAGCTGCGGGCTCAGGGCGAACGGTTCAACCTAGAAAAAAGCAGTTGGATGCTCCAGAGTGTGCTCCGCTCGGCGCGTTCAGGAAGGCGGGACAAGGACGCGGGTTTTTGCCCGCTAGGCGGAACAACGCGGCTGGGCGGGTCGGGCGGGGCGCTATCGGGTGCATAGCGTTGTCACCCAAGAGGTGTTCGCCATCGGCGCTCAAAAGCTCAACGTTCATGCGGTCTGCTAAAGGGCTGCGAGCGGTCAACTGCTTTTTCTAGGTTCATAGTGCATAAGGCCGGATCAATAGTGCGCAGCGGGCGCGCGTTGTGGGCAAGCGTGGGGGCTATATCTTCCACTTCGCCAGCAACTGCGTCGGCGACAGGGCATCGTAGCTTTCAAACGGCTGGTGAATCCAGGGGTTGGTGGGCAGCAGCTCGACCGAGTAGTCGGGCTGGAAGCTGGACACGCCTTTGGTCCAGATCACGGCGCTGCGCAGTTCAGTGATGGGGGCGTAGTTGTTTTTTAATTGGTGAATCACGGCGTTCAGCGTCTGGCCGGTGTCAGCCAAATCATCGACCAGCAATACTTTGCCGGCAATTTCGCCTTTGGGGGTGGTGATAAAGCGGGCAATGTCTAACGCGCCTTGCGTGGTGCCGGCATCCGCCCGGTAGGAACTGGTGGACATGATGGCCAGCGGCTTGTCGAAGATGCGTGACAGGATATCGCCAGGACGCATACCGCCGCGTGCCAGGCACAAGATGGTGTCAAATTGCCAGCCCGATTGGTGCACCTTGATGGCGAGCTTTTCAATCAGGTTGTGGTATTCGTCATAGCTGACGTAGAGATGCTTGCCGTCTTCTGTCAACATAGGTATGCTCCTGTTTTAATAGCTTTATACATACGTAATTATTGGTCTACAGGCTTATTCAATACCCAAAATACGCTTAGGTGGCCAAATAAGGGTGCGCCAGCATGATGGTGTGGTCGCGGTCCGGGCTGGTTGAAATCATCGCGATCGGTACGCCGGTGACCTGCTCGATACGCTGCAGATACAAACGCGCGTTCAACGGCAGTTTGTCGTAATCGGTAATACCGACCGTCACGTCTTTCCAGCCGTCCATGGTCTCGTAAATCGGCTGGCAGCGGGCGATATCGTCTGCACCCATGGGCAAAATATCGGTGACTTCGCCGTCCAGCGCATAGCCGGTACACAGCAGCAGTTTGTCAATGCCGTCCAGCACGTCAAGTTTGGTGATGCACAAACCGCTTAAACCGTTGACCTGCGCCGAACGCTTGAGCAGCGCTGCATCAAACCAGCCACAGCGGCGGTAGCGCCCTGTGACCACACCGCGCTCAGCGCCGACAGTGCTCATGTGGTAGCCCGGTGTTCCAGGCGTTTGCCAGTCCAGCTCGGTGGGAAATGGGCCACCGCCGACACGGGTGCAGTAGGCCTTGGTGATACCCAAAATATAGTGCAACATGCCCGGGCCGACGCCTGAGCCTGCGGCGGCGTTGCCGGCCACGCAGTTGCTGGACGTGACATACGGATAAGTGCCGTGGTCGACATCGAGCAACGTGCCCTGCGCACCTTCAAACAGCAAATTGGCACCCGCTTTGTGCGCATCATTGAGTTCACGCGACACGTCGGCCATCATGGGTTTGAGCTGCTCTGCATGGCTAATCGCTTCGGCATAGATTGCATCAAAATCAACCGCCGGTGCATTCAAATACGTCGTCAGCACATGGTTGTGGACTTTGAGCAGTTCGCGCAGTTTGTCGGCAAAGCGTTCGGGGTGTTTCAAGTCTTGTACGCGCAGGGCACGGCGGGCAATTTTGTCCTCGTAGGCCGGGCCAATCCCTTTTCCAGTGGTGCCTATTTTCTCAGTCCCACCCTGCTCTCGCAAAGCTTCTCGGGCAGCATCCAAGGCCGCGTGAAACGGCAAAATCAATGGGCATGCCTCGCTGATACGCAGACGGCTACGCACCTCAACGCCTTGCGATTCAAGTTGTGCGATTTCTTTGAACAAATGTGCCGTCGACAACACCACGCCATTGCCGATGTAGCATTTCACGCCCGCCCGCATGATCCCGCTGGGGATTAAATTGAGCGCCGTTTTGACACCATTGATGACCAGCGTGTGGCCTGCGTTGTGGCCGCCCTGAAAGCGCACCACGCCCTGGGCGGATTCGGTCAGCCAGTCGACCAGCTTGCCTTTGCCTTCATCGCCCCATTGGGTTCCTACCACCACGACGTTGCGTCCAGCAGTGGCGGCTTGTTTGTTTGTCATCATCAAGGGGGAGTTAAAGGTTAAAAAATTAAAGCGTTAAACGGATTTGGCCAAGGCGCTAACGCGCCATTGGCCTTGCGCCAAAACCAGCTCACGGTCACAGTCAAATTCATTGACTTCGTGTTCATGGCCGGGCAGTACGCAAACCACGGTGTCACCTGCAGCGCGTAATTTGGCAATCGCAATACTCAGGTCGGTATTTTCAGCCCACGGTGCGCGTACCGCAGCTCTGAGTGGGCGCGGCAGCAACACGTTGACAAGTTCCTTCAAGTCCAGGCTGAAGCCGACTGCGGGCCGATTGCGGCCAAAAACCGCGCCAACCTCGTCATAACGCCCGCCCCTGGCCAGCTCGGCAGCGTTGCCGTAAATGGCAAAGCGTGTGCCGCTGTAGTAGGCGTAGCCGCGCAAATCAGCCAGGTCAAAACTGACGCTTGCGTCGGCCTCTACATGGGATGCCAGCCATTTCAAATTTGACAAGGCCTTGCTCAGGGATGGATTGGGCTGCAGGGCTTTTTCTGCCTCATCCAGCACGCTGACATCACCATACAGCTGAAGCAGGGTTTTCAGGTCTTCACGCGAGGCGCTGGGCAAATCTTTCACGCTGGCGGTCAAGTGGTCCAGTTCCGCTGCGTCTTTGGCGGCTAGCGCGGTGTGTATCTGACTCAGTACTTTGGCCGGGATGGCAGTACCCGCCAACAAGCTGTTGACAATACGCACATCGGCCATGTCAACGCGCAGGTCTTTGATGCCTGCGGCCTTCAAGCCCACCAGCGCCAACATCTGCGCTTCCAGGTCGGCTTCAGGCCCAGCGTGACCGTAAATCTCAGCTCCAAACTGCAAGGGCTCGCGGGTGGCGTGCGGGCGGTCCGCACGGGTATGCAGCACCGGGCCGCAATAGCACAGGCGGGCAACACCGCTGCGGTTAAGCAAATGCGCATCAATCCGGGCAACTTGGGGGGTGGTGTCAGCCCTTAGTCCAAGTGTGCGGCCTGAGAGCTGGTCGACCAGCTTGAAGGTTTGCAAATCAAGCGCCTCACCGGTCCCGGTGAGCAGCGATTCAAGGTGCTCCAGCAGCGGCGGCATGACCAGCTCGTAGCCGTAGCTACGGGCGGTGTCCAGCCACAGGCGGCGTAGCTCCTCAATGTGACGTGCCTCGGAGGGCAGGACATCGGCAATTTGATCCGGCAATTGCCATGATGACGACCAGGCGAGCATGTAGTGTGGGGTGCGCTGTTAAAGGCAGGATTTTACCGGGCTTCACCGGGCGTTTTAAACCAAGCACCCAACTGTCAGCAAGTCAGGCTAAAAAAACCATCGCCAGTAAGCCCAAAACAACACTGCACAGACCAAAAAACCGGATTTGTCCGTCGCTGAGCTTCAAGGCCTGCTCAAAAGCCTTGCGCCAGCGCGTCGGCGACGCAAAGGGCAACAAGCCCTCAAAGACCAGTAACAGCGCCAAGGCCAGCCAGATACTGGATGCCATCGGGGGTTTATTTTTTAGCCGGTGTTGCCGCCAGACCTGCACCGCGCATGGTCTTGAAGAATTCAGACGATGGGTCGAGCACCATCACGTCACTTTTCTTGTTGAAGGTGGCTTTATAGGCGTCAAGGCTGCGGTAAAACTGGGCAAATTGCGGGTCTTTGCCAAAGGATTCAGCATAGGTTTTGGCGGCTTCAGCGTCGCCCTCACCCTTGATTTTTTGGGCATCGCGGTAAGCATTGGCAACGGTTACTTCACGCTGGCGGTCAGCATCAGCGCGAATTTTTTCACCTTCAGCGGCACCGGTCGAGCGCAGCTCGTTGGCAACCCGCTTGCGCTCTGCCTCCATGCGGCGATAAACCGACTCGGTGATGGTGTCCACGTAGTCCGCACGGGTCAGGCGAACGTCGATAATTTCAATGCCCCAGTTTTTACTTTTGACGTTTTCCTGCACCTGGCGCTGTACCTCAACCATCAGTGACTCACGCTTGGAGGAGATCAGTTCTCGCACCGTGCGCTTGCTGATCTCGTCCTGAAAGGCGTTGCGCACCTCGCGGCTGAGCTGGTTGGCGCCGGCCTTTTCATCCACACCAATAGCGCGAATGTAGGACGACGGATCGCTGATTCTCCAGCGCAAGTACCAGTCGATTACCAGGCGCTGCTTTTCAGCAGTGAGTACCGATTCAATGTCAGTACTGTCCAGTGTCAGCAAGCGCTTGTCAAGATACTTGACGTCTTGAAACGGTGGCGGCAGCTTGAATTTCAGGCCGGGCTCGGTGATGACTTCCTTGATTTGCCCAAGGGCGTAAACCACACCATACTGGCGCTGGTCAACCACAAAAAACATGGAGCTGGCCAATGCCAATAACACCAGCAGCGACGATGCGATAAATCCGACTCTGTTCACTTTGTCATTCCTTAGCGGTTACGTGCGTCACGGGTACGAACGTCGGGTGTAGCAGGTGCTGGCGCTAGTGGCGCAGCGGGTGGCACTGGGGAAACTGCGCCCAGCATCGGGTCAACAGTAGCGGCTACGCTGCCGGGGCCAGTCATCTGCATGATTTTGTCTAGCGGCAGGTACAGCAGGTTAGACCCCTGACGCGAGTCGATCATGACCTTGGTCACGTTGCCATAAACCTGCTGCATGGTGTCGATGTACATCCGGTCGCGGGTCACTTGCGGTGCCTTTTGATACTCAGTAAGCACCGACTTGAAGCGCTGCGTATCGCCTTGTGCCTGCGCCACAATCCGGGCTTTGTAGGCATCGGACTCTTCTTTCAAGCGCGATGCCGAACCAACTGCGCGCGGTATCACATCGTTGGCATACGCCTGGGCTTCGTTTTTAGATCTTTCGCGCTCTTGCCCAGCTTTGAGCACATCGTCAAAGGCCGGTTGTACCTGCTCTGGCGGGCGAACGCCGCCCTGTTGCATGTTAATACCCACCACCTCAACACCTACTTTATAGCGGTCCAAAATGGACTGCATCAGCTTGCGGACGCGTGGGCCAATGGCATCGCGGTCCTCACCCAAAGCAGCGTCCATTTTCATTTTTCCGACCACTTCGCGGACAGCGGATTCAGCCGCTTGGACAACGCTTTCAGCGGGGTTTTTGCTCTCAAACAAATAAGCCCTTGCATCGCTCAAGCGGTACTGCACAGCAAACTTGATTTCAACAATGTTTTCATCTTCGGTCAGCATGGCTGACTCACGCAGGCCCGTGGCCTTGATGACGGCGTCACGCCCGACCTCGACTGAGCGGATCTGCGTGACAAACAACACCTCATGGCGCTGAATCGGGTACGGCAGGCGCCAGTTGAAACCTGCACCCACCGTGGAGTTGTACTTGCCAAACTGGGTAATGACGGCCTGCTGACCCTCTTGCACAATGAAAAAACCGGTGCCCAACCAAATTAACACCGCAACGCCAGCAATCAACCCAGCACCAATGCCTGCGTTTTTCATGTCCGGCTGAAAGCCTCCGCCTGAACCATTGTTGCTGCCTCCGCCCCCACCACCGCCAGGGCCGCCGTTGGGTTGGCTGGTATTGCGGCCGCGCGAATTGTTGTTGCCACCAAACAGTCCGTTAAGCTTTTTATTGAAGTCACGCCATAGCGCATCGAGGTCGGGCGGCCCCTGGTTAGCGCCTTGGGGGCGTGGGCGCTGTTCAGGTGGTGGCGTGGGTTTTTCAGGCTCAGCGCTGGGCTTGACGCCGTCTGGCGCTGGCGCATCAGCCGGCGGCTTTTCGCCATCGCGCCCCCAACGGTTGTCATTTAAATTAAACACACCAAGGGCGCTGTGTTTTAGTTTGGCAGGCCAAGTTACCAAGGTCTGCATCACGGGGTTCAGGTTCATGAAATCTTGCTCGCTTTTTTCAATACTTCGCATTGTGCCCAATTTAGGCCGCTAAATCGCCAACGACCTCAGATGTCTCGTGGGTATCGGGGCTATCGTGCACTTGATCGCTGGCAGCGTAGCTGGCCAGCAACTGCCTGAGCCCGGACAGGCCTTCACCAGTCTGGGCACTGGTGAAGACGCGGTCCACCCGGCGGGTGCCTTCAGAAAACGCATCTTTTACTTCATACATGTCATTTAAATGCAGTGGCCAGCGTGATTTTTCAAGGGCATCCAGTTTGTTGAATACCAATATTTGCGGCACATCGGCTGCGCCAATTTCGTCCAGCACGCGCTGCACTTGTTCGATTTGCAGCAAATAATCAGGGTGAGCCGCGTCGACAACATGCATCAACAAGTCAGCATCAGCCGCTTCTTGCAAGGTGGCGGCGAACGCATCCACCAGCCCGTGCGGCAAGTCGCGAATAAAACCCACGGTGTCTGACAACGATACCGAGCGCTGTGCGTCACCCAAATAGAGTTGTCGCGTGGTGGTGTCTAGCGTGGCAAACAGCTGGTCAGCTGCGTAGGTTTTGGCTTTGACCAGCGCATTGAACAAAGTTGATTTACCGGCGTTGGTATAACCCACCAATGAAATACTGAACGCATTGCGCTTGTCGCGCTGCCGGCGCTGGGTTTGGCGCTGTTTTTTAACTTTGCTCAAGCGTTCTTTGCAGCGCTTGATGGCTTCAGCAATCATACGTTTGTCGAGTTCAATCTGCTTTTCACCCGGGCCGCCACGTACGCCTGCACCGCCGGTTTGGCGCTCCAGGTGCGACCAGCGCCGCACCAACCGGGTGGAGGAATATTGCAGCCTGGCCAACTCGACCTGTAGTTTGCCTTCGTGGCTACGCGCCCGTTGGCCGAAAATCTCTAAAATCAACAGTGTTCTGTCGTTCACTGGGAGTTCAAGATAACGCTCAAGATTGCGCTGCTGGGCTGGGCTCAGAGCTTGGTCAAACAGCACCTCTGTCGCGCCCGCCTGCTGCGCCAGCATTTTGATTTCATCGGCTTTGCCGCTGCCAATAAAAAGCGCAGCGTCAGGAGCACGACGCTTGCAAGTCATCCTCTGCACTGGCTCAAGACCTGCGGTTTGCGCAAGCAAACCCAGCTCATGCAACTCACAGTCGAAATTGGGCAGACCAAAATCAACGCCAACCAATAAGGCCAGTGGCTTCACGCTAGCAGACAAGCTGGCGGAACTCAGCTTGCTGGACTTTCATCCGAATCAGCAGCTGCAAAATTAACGGCACGACCCGGAACGATGGTTGAAATAGCGTGCTTGTAAACCATTTGGGTCACCGTGTTGCGCAGCAACACCACATATTGATCAAAGGACTCGATCTGACCCTGCAATTTAATCCCGTTGACGAGATATATCGATACAGGAACGTGCTCTCTACGCAAGGTATTGAGAAACGGATCCTGAAGTAACTGGCCTTTGTTATTGCTCACGATATTTTCCGTGTTCAAGAGTTAAGAGACCCACACAATATCACACACAAACTGGGGGCGATGGGGCCTCAAGCCGAGTCCTTATCTTTGAAGGGGTTTGTCGAGGTTTTCATCTGTATCCGCATCGGCGTACCTGTCAGGTCAAACTCTTTGCGGAAACGCCCTTCCAGATAGCGCTTGTAGGACTCGCTGACATGCTCCAGCGAATTGCCATGCACGATGATGATAGGTGGGTTCATGCCGCCCTGATGCGCATAGCGCAACTTGGGGCGAAACACACCGACGCGCTGAGGTTGCTGAAACTGTACAGCCTCCAGCAGCAAGCGGGTCAGGACAGGCGTAGACATCTTGCGATTAGCAGACGCATGCGCTTGGGCAATCGATTTCCAAACCGGGCCCAAGCCCTGGCGTTTGATGGCTGAAATATAGTGAATGGCTGCGAACTTTAAAAAACCAAGTCGGGTTTCAACGGAGCGCGCCAAGGTTTCACGCTGGTAGGCATCCACCGCATCCCATTTGTTGATGGCCAACACCACGGCGCGGCCACTTTCCAAAATATAGCCCGCAATGTGTGCGTCTTGGTCGGTCACCCCCTGCGTGGCGTCAAGCAGCAGTAAAGCCACGTTGCAATTTTCGATGGCTTGCAGGGTTTTAACCACTGAAAATTTTTCAATTGCCTCAAAAACCTTGCCTTTACGGCGCAGGCCGGCGGTATCAATCAGCTCAAACTTTTGCCCGGCACGCTCAAACGGAACAGATATTGCATCACGCGTTGTGCCTGGCATGTCAAAAGCCACCAGACGTTCTTCACCCAGCCAGGTGTTGATGAGGGTTGATTTTCCAACGTTAGGCCGGCCAGCGACTGCCAGCTTGATGATGGACGGGTCTTGCGGCTCGGCGTCTAGATCGACTTCTGGTAAGCGCAGCAGTTCAAGCGCAGTATCGACCAATGTGCGCATGCCCTGGCCGTGCGCGGCTGATACACCCAGCACCTCGCCCAAACCGAGCTCAAAAAACTCGGAGAGTTGAACGCCCTCCAGCATGCCCTCGGCTTTGTTGGCAGTCAACACAGTGGGCTTGCCGAGCTTGCGCAGGTATTTGCCAATGTCATGGTCTTGCGCGCTGACACCGGCACGCGCATCAACCACAAAAATAACCACGTCCGCCTCGGCAACAGCCTGGCGGGTTTGTTTGGCCATTTCTTTGTAAATACCACTTTGGGCATCGGGCTCAAAGCCCCCGGTATCGATCACGATGTAGTCGTGGGTCCCCAAATTGCCGTTGCCGTAGTGGCGGTCGCGGGTCAGTCCGGCGTAGTCGGCGACGATGGCATCGCGCGTTTTTGTCAGCCGATTAAATAATGTCGATTTGCCTACATTGGGGCGGCCAACTAGGGCAATAACGGGTTTCATTTTTACTTTTCAGGCAACCAAGAGCTGCGTTGATGTCGGTCTGTTACTCGGGGACAAAACCGAAAATTCCACCATTGCGGGTCACCACGACCAAGGTGTTGCCTACTAATACCGGCGCTGCTGTGATGGCTGACCCATCGGTTGTCAAACGGTCCAGCAGGCTGCCATCTTCACGCGACAACAGGTGGATGACGCCGGCAAAATCACCCACCGCCACCGAACGACCCAGCACCAACGGCGCACTCAAGTTGCGGTAACGCAGCACATCGGTGGTCCAGGCACGCTCGCCATCAGTACGCCGCCAGGCCTGCACCACACCATCTGACTCGGTGCCAAAAACCCGCTTGTCGTCTCCATGCAGACCCTGCGCGCCGTTGGCGGGCTTGCTCCACACCAAATTACCGCGAGCGGCGTTGACGCAGCCTACGCTGGCCTGAAATGCTCTGGCGCAGACCACATCGCCATCGCGGCTGACGCCGCCGACCAGGTCCACCAGTCTTTCGATGTCGTTCACCCCGCGTGGTGAGGCAATCGGTACCTCCCACCGGATCACGCCACTGGAAGGGTTCAAGCCCGTCAAACGGCCTGAAAAACCAACCACCAGCGTGTCGCCAACGGCCAGCAGCACGCCCGACTGCTTTAAAACCAGCGGTTCATTGGGGCGTTGCTGCGACCACAGTTTGCGGCCCGTTGCGCCATCAAACGCCGTCACTGATCGGTCAGCAGACAGGACAAAAACGCGGCTGCCTGCTACCAAGGGAGCGGTAAACGCCTGAGCACCGAGCTTTTGGCGCCAGGCCTCGCGGCCCTCTAGAAAAGCCACCACATCGTTGGCTTGGGTGACGACAGCAGAGGTTTTGCCGTCACTGCCCACGCCGGTTGCCGAGGCAGCGCCAGCGTTGGCGCGCCACAGGTCAGCACCCGTGCGTGCGTCAATCGCCGCAAGTGAGCCATCAGCGCCAGAGACGTACACGGTGTTGCCCGCCACCTGAAGCTCCAACGGGAAGTTGATCGCAGCGATGCGGTTGCTCCAGGCCTGTTTGGCCGGAACCGCACCAGTCACTGGCAGGAGTGCAGCCGGCTGCGGCTTGCTCGGGCTGGTGAAGCTGGAAAGGACCGCACAACCAGACAACAATACTATAAAAATGCTAGCTACTTGCACCCGTAAAATAAGGGCTAGAGGCTTAAATGATGCTTTTAAAATCACTTTTTAGTCTCCGAATCAGCTGCCGATGCGGGTGCAGTCGCCGCTGTTACCGCAACTGCTGCCGGGTCAACGCCCAAGGCATTGAGTTTGACTTCTACCAGCCGGCGATAGTCGCTACGCTCGTCAAGGCCTTTGTAGGCCTTTTCATACTCGGCCCTGGCTTCAGGTTTTTTACCTTGTAATAGCAAAACATCACCACGCCGGTCACTGGCCAAAGGTGCAAAATCTTTTAAAAATGTCCCTGACAGCACCTTCAAGGCTTCGTCATAGGCTTTGGTTTCGAGCAGAATGCCTGCCAAGCGCAGTTTGGCCACCGACTGGTAGCCTTCGTCGCTGGCTTTGTCGGTGACCCAGCTGAGGGCCGCCTTTGAGGCATCGATATTGCCTTTTTCATAAAATGCTTTGGCCGCCAAAAGCCCCGCTTGCTCAGCGTAAACCGTTCTTCCAAAATTGGCTTGCATGTCGGCCAGCGAGCGCTCAATACGGGCGCTATCGCCCGACTGCACTGCACGGTCTACTTCGTCGTACATGACAGAGGCTTGCGACGATTGACGGGCTTGCCAGTATTGGTAACCGTTCCATGCGGCAAGCGTACCGAAAACAACGATCAAGCCCCAAGTGATGAGATTGCCGTACTGCCTCCAGAAGTGCTTGAACTCGGCAAGTTGTTCCTGCTCTTCAAGATCGAGATGTTTTGCCATAAAAGTCAGTGTAAAAAATCGGAGGTCAGCGCCAAAAAAACAGCGCTAAAGGAATTAGTTGATTGTAGAGTGCCAGCCAGTGGCCAAAAAGACAACTTAGCGGCGCAGGTTTTGCGCCCAGGCGGCCACGTCGCCCAAAGGGTGCAAGGTTTGAACCAGCGCTGCATCATTTTTATCACCTTCAGTTGCACTTCGAAGCGGCTTGAGAGCCACGCAGCCCTGCGCCATCTCTTCGCTAGCAAAAATCAGTGCATAGCGCGCGCCACTGGTGTCAGCTTTTTTAAACTGCGACTTCATGCTGCCCGGGCTGTCCAGGCTGGCGCCCGCATGCATGTGTACGCTGACGCCTAGCGCCCTGAGTTGTTGCAAGACCTGCAACACTACTGGCAAGGCCGAGACCTCAGAAATCACAGCATAAGCGTCCGGCATGGGCATGGGCACGGCTACGCCCTGCTCCTTGATGAGTTCCAACACCCGCTCAACGCCCAACGCCCAGCCAACAGCAGGTGCTGGCTTGCCGCCAATTTGCGCCATCAAATAGTCATAGCGCCCGCCGCCGCAAATCGTCCCTTGTGCGCCCAAGCTTTGCGTCACAAACTCGAACACCGTCAGGTTGTAGTAGTCCATACCACGCACCAGGCGCGGGTTGATACGATAGGCCACACCGTTGGCATCCAGCATGGCTTTGACGCTGTTGAAGTGCTGGAGTGAGTCTGCGCCTAAAAAGTCCATCAATTGGGGAGCAGATTCGAGCATCGCCTGCATGGCTGGGTTTTTGCTGTCGAGCAAGCGCAACGGGTTGCTGTGCAGGCGCCGCTTGGCTTCCGCATCCAGCAGCGCACTGTGCGCTTCAAAATAGGCAATCAATGCGGCTCTATGAAGTTTGCGTTCATCAGGTTGGCCCAGGCTGTTTAATTCCAGGCAGATGTCCTTCAGACCCAGCGCTTTCCAAAGCGCGTCGGCGAGCAAAATCAATTCGGCATCGACCTCGGCGCCTGGAAAGCCCAGCGCCTCCGCGCCAATTTGATGAAACTGCCGGTAACGACCGCGCTGCGGGCGCTCATGGCGAAACATGGGCCCCATGTAGTACAGGCGTTTGCCGCCCTCGTACAGCATCGAATGCTCGGCCACGGCGCGTACCACGCCGGCGGTATTTTCAGGCCGCAAAGTCAAGGCCTCACCATTGAGTTTGTCTTCAAAAGAGTACATCTCTTTTTCAACAATATCCGTGACCTCGCCGAGCCCGCGCACAAACAACGGCGTGGGCTCAACTATCGGCGTGCGAATGTTACGGTAGGCATATTGCGCCATCAAGTTGCGGACAATCTCCTCCAGCCATTCCCAGCGTGCAGAATCCGGCGGCAAAATGTCATTCATGCCTTTCACGGCAACTAATTTTTCAGCCATGGTCTACCAGCAGCTTGGTTAAGCGGCTTCGGCAACAGCCGTGCCAAAGCGCTTTTCAATGTAGTTTTCAACAATCGCATGAAACTCTTGCGCGATGTTGTCGCCGCGCAGCGTGACGCTTTTTTCACCGTCAATGTAGACCGGGGCAGCAGGTGCTTCACCCGAGCCCGGCAGGCTGATACCAATGTCAGCGTGCTTGCTCTCGCCCGGGCCATTGACGATGCAACCCATCACGGCGACTTTCAGCTTTTCAACGCCTGGGTATTTGGACCGCCAAACGGGCATTTGCGCGCGCAAAAAATTATCAATCTGTTGCGTCAGCTCTTGAAAGGTCGTGCTGGTGGTGCGGCCGCAGCCTGGGCAAGCGGTGACGCTGGGGTTGAAACTGCGCAAGCCTAGGGACTGCAAGATTTCTGATGCGACCACTACTTCCTGCGTCCGGGCTTCACCGGGCTGGGGCGTGAGGGAGACGCGAATCGTGTCGCCAATCCCTTCTTGCAGCAAGACCGACAAAGCGGCAGCCGAGGCCACAGTGCCCTTGGTACCCATGCCCGCCTCGGTCAGGCCAAGGTGCAAGGCATAGGTGTCACGCTTGGCCAGTTCACGGTAAACCGAGATCAAGTCTTGCACGCCACTGACCTTGCACGACAAAATAATCTGCTCGCGCTGCATGCCCATTTGCTGAGCCAAACGCGCCGAACTGAGCGCCGATGTGATCAGGGCTTCATACATCACCTGCTTGGCTTCCCACGGCTGGGCGCGTGCGCTGTTCTGGTCCATCAGGCTGGCCAGCAGTTCCTGATCGAGGCTGCCCCAGTTCACGCCAATACGCACAGCCTTGTTCCAGCGAACAGCGGCTTCAATCATCAGGCCAAACTGCTTGTCGTGCTTGTCACCTTTGCCAACGTTGCCAGGGTTGATGCGGTACTTCGACAAGGCTTGGGCACAGGCCGGGTAGTCGGTTAGCAAGCGATGGCCGTTGTAATGAAAGTCACCCACCAAAGGGACATCAATACCCATGCGGTCAAGCTGCTCTCGCACATACGGGACAGCCTCAGCCGCTTCGGGCGTATTGACGGTAATGCGGACCATCTCGGAGCCGGCAATGGCCAACTCCTTGACTTGAATGGCCGTACCAATCGCGTCAACGGTATCGGTGTTGGTCATGGACTGGATCCGCACCGGCGCATCGCCGCCCACCGTGACGATGCGCGAGCCCCAAATAACTTGGGCTTGACTGGATCTGCGAAGTTTGGGCTGAGCAACTTCAATAGGATGACACAGTGACACTAATTCACCTCAAATCTGGCAACATTGTCTTTGGCAACCGCATTCATATCGAACACTTTGCCGCGAATTTCTACTTGGGTGGCGTTAACTCGGCCGACGATGACTTTCAGTGGCAATGCGCCTGATGCACCGACGACCTCACCCGCTGCAAGGGTGCGGCGAAGCACCACCTGCCCTTTGGCGTCGGTGGCTTCAACCCAGGACTCGGTTTTGGCGGTGAACACGACAACACTGTTGGCTGCCGGGATGTTGGCAGCCGCCGTGGATGTGACTGAAGATCCGCCTGCTATTGAAACTTTTGGCGCAGGCGTCAGCAAGGGGCTGGGCAGCGCCATGTTGACCGAACTTTGGGCTACAGCAGGAGCTCGCGTTGTGGCCATGGGAAATGCAGGCGCTGAAGGAACAACCTGGTTACTTGAAGTCGCCAGTGGTGTTGGAGGCGCTTTCACTGCTGCAGGGGCTGGCGTGAGGTTTTCAATCGCCCTGCCTTTGGTTTGGGCGTCGGTCAACTCTGGCCTGATGTCGTTAAAAGCCATTTTGATGTTGGGCAAGAAAACCAACACCAGAGCGCCGAGCAACAACAGCATGCCGGCAAGCACCGCCGGCTGAGAAAAATGTGGCCATATAGATGGGCGAGATCTGTCGCCAGAAGAACGGAACGGCGTATCGATACTCGTTCCTTGGTACGTCAGCTTGGGGACATCGGTTTGGGGTAACCGCGCCAGGATGGCAGCAGGATCAATTTTGAGGGTACGGCAAACACTGGAGGCCAAGGCGCGTACAAAAACAGCATCAGGCAGCAAATCAAGCCGGTCAGACTCCAGGGCTTCGAGCTTTTTAACTGGCACCTTGAGAGACACCGCCAGAGCAGCAATATGCAAACCCGCCGCCTCACGCGCGCGCTTGAGCAACTCGCCAGCGCCTGCTGGAACGGCCTGCGCATCGGCACGCACCGCCGGTTCGTCAGCAGCCGTCAGAGATGGTACATGTTGATCAGAAACATGCTTCCCCAAATCACTCATTGAAAGCACCTCTATCAAAAGC
>JBBAPP010000018.1:16526-21626 GCA_040400775.1 Polaromonas sp.
TTGATCAGAAACATGCTTCCCCAAATCACTCATTGAAAGCACCTCTATCAAAAGCAGCGGCTTCTCGCGACGGGCCATAACGTCTTTTGAGCTGGTTCGCCAGTTGCTGAACTACGGGCTGGTTGTTCAGTTTTTGTTCAATTTTGATACCCAACCAAAGTGTTTCAGCATTCGCCAACTCACTGTTGTTCAATCGTCGGATATAAAACTGGGATTGCAGCATGTCGCTGCGTTCATACAGCAGCAGCGACAGGTTGTAGCCCGTTAAAGGATTTCCCGCGTCGAGTTGATAGGACTTGGTCAGGCTCTGTTCGGCTTCTGTATGCAGGCCGGCACGCACCTGGCAGATGCCTTGTGTCATCAAGCTTTTGGCTTGGCCCGTATAGCTCGGGTTGGCAATCGCCTGGCCAAAAAACCGGAAGGACTCCGAATAGCGGGCCTGCTGGCATAAAAACCAGCCATAGTTGTGCGCCACGCCAGGGTCCCTGGGGTTAATCGCCAAAGCGCGCTTAAAACTGTCTTCTGACAGCGCAAGATCGTTCAAGCGCAGGTAAACCAGACCACGCAGGTTATACGCATCAACGTAAGTCGGGTCTGCCACCAAGGCCTGCTTGAGTTCATCCAGCGCCACATTGGTTTGACCCTGCTCAAAATAGCCGCTAGCGAGCTCCAGCCGAAGGCGTGCGCGCTTACGGGCCTCAGGCTCATCGGAGTCGGTCACCAAGTCTGAACGGCTGGTCGCAGGATCGGCTGCACCTTGGTTGTTAGCACACCCTGTCAATCCGGCCGCAGCCAGCCACAAAGCAAGCCAGACCACAGCAACGATGGTCTTCATACGGGGATGCTTTCTGCCACAACCACCTTGATGCCGCCGAGCATAGCTTGCCTCTGCGACGCCATACGCTGTTTCGCGTTGGTACGGTCTTGCACATCACCCGCCAATTGCCCGCATGCGGCGTCTATATCGTCACCACGGGTTTTGCGCAGGGTGGTCACAATGCCTGCGTCCAACAAAATTTTGGAAAATGCCATCACCACCGGTGGCTTGGAGCATTTCAAGCCGGACGCTGGAAACGGGTTAAACGGAATCAGGTTGAACTTGCATGACAACCCCAAGGCAGCATGTTTTTGCATCAAAGCTACCAGTTGCCGCGCATGCTCAGGCTGGTCATTAACCCCTTCAAGCATGCAATATTCAAAAGTAATGAAGTCACGCGGAGCTGCTGTTTGATACCGGGCTGCGGCTTGCAGTAATTCGTCTATCGGGTATTTTTTATTCAGCGGTACCAAATCGCTGCGCAACACGTCATTCGGCGCATGCAAGGATACGGCCAACGCCACCGGGCAGTCTTGCGCCAGGCGATCCATCATGGGGACTACGCCAGAAGTTGACACCGTGACACGCCGACGCGACAAGCCGTAACCATGATCGTCAAGCATCACGCGAAGCGCGGGCAACATTTGCGAATAATTTTGCAGCGGCTCACCCATGCCCATCATCACCACATTGGAGATCACCCGGTCAGTCGTTTGAAGGGCTTTGCGCAGCGTGTGCTCAGCAAACCACAGCTGGCCGACGATTTCTGCTGTTGTTAAATTTCGGCTGAAACCCTGATGCCCGGTGGAGCAGAACCGGCAACCCACAGCACAACCGGCCTGGGAAGAAATACACAGCGTACCGCGATCAGATTCAGGAATAAAGACCGTTTCTATGACATCGCCCGAACCCACGTCAAACAACCATTTGACAGTTCCGTCCGCCGAGTTTTGACGGGATAAAAGTTTGAGGCCTTCGACACAGGCAGACGCAGGAAGTTTTTCGCGCAGGGATTTTGCCAAATCCGTCATTTCTGAGAAATCAGCCGCCCCTTTTTGATGCATCCAGCGGAACAGCTGTGTGGCGCGAAAACGCTTTTCACCCAGCTGCTCACAAAAGACAGCCAAACCTTCTAAATCGAAATTGAGGAGGTTGACTGCCATGTTTAAGCGCGTGATAAAGCTTGTGAAATCAGCGTGAGTAGATGCTCATACCTGGAAAAAAGAAAGCGATTTCAGCTTGAGCCGTCTCCACCGCATCTGAACCATGTACGGCATTGGCGTCAATGCTCTCAGCAAAGTCAGCGCGAATCGTGCCAGCGGCGGCTTTTTTCGGATCGGTGGCACCCATCAGATCACGATTTTTCAAGATGGCGTTCTCGCCTTCAAGCGCCTGGATCATGACCGGGCCTGAAATCATGAAAGACACCAGATCTTTGAAGAAGGGGCGCTCTTTGTGAACGCCGTAAAACGCTTCAGCTTCACCGCGCGACAAATGCGCGAGTTTGGCAGCCACCACCTTCAAGCCGGCAGCTTCAAAGCGGGCATAAATTTGACCAATGACATTTTTTTTCACGGCGTCAGGTTTGATGATGGAGAGAGTGCGTTCGATGGCCATTGGCGTTCCTGTTTCTAGAAATTTTCTGAAATATTCGAAATGAATACAGCCTATGATTTTAACCCGCAGTTATTGGCTAGGTTGCAATTTCCTGGGGACAACCCGTGATACTTGAAATTGAGAAGATACGCTTACCCTATCAAACCAAAAATCAGCGGTTACCGCCCCGGTTACCGCCATTTCGGTTGCTACTGCGGTTACCAGCGTTTCCGGTATTTCCGCTGCCGCCTCTAGGGCGCTGGGCTTGGCCTTGGCGCTGGCGGGTGAAGGTGTCGGCGCCAATGTATCCAAAAGATGTCTTCATCGGGTCTGGTTGCGCCGCGCTGCTGTTTCTGTCGGCACCCGGGCTGCGGTCATCACGCCGATTTTGGTTTCTGCCACCAAAATTTGTACCTCCACCTGCGTTAGCACCGCCAGCGAAATTGTTCGTGCGCTGACCGCGTCCGTTGCTGTTTGCAGCGTTACCAGCATTGCTTCTGCTTCTAGATCTGCCTTTGTTGGCATTGTTACCACGGGGTAAAGCATTTGCGCCTTGAACGTAGTCGGGTGGCTGCAGGTCATGCGGTTCTGCAAGGTCTTCTGGGGGCAGCGCGTCTTGGCTCGTTTGATCTGAACGCCGCTCATTTGGGTAGCGTTGCTGAGCGCCTCTTGCGCGTGGCGCTCTGCGCGAGTCGCGGCTGAAGCCGCCATCCGCCTCGTTTGAGGACCCACCTTGCGCATTTGCGCCAGCGCGCCGCGTGTCTACACGCTGTTCTGCATGCTGCGCTGCGTTTGTTAAGGCGCCTATTTCTTGCTCGTCCAGCTCCACGAAAGCACCGCGCTTGAGGCCTCGCGGCAAAACTACAGCGCCGTAGCGGATGCGAATAAGCCTGCTGACTGCATGCCCAACAGCCTCAAACATACGCCTGACTTCGCGGTTTCGGCCTTCAGAAAGCGTGACTTTGTACCAACAATTAGCGCCTTCTCCGCCACCCGCCTCGAGCGACGTGAATTGCGCCATGCCGTCATCCAGCGTGACGCCTTCCAGCAAGCGCTTTTTTTCTTCATTGTTCAGTGCGCCCAATACGCGCACAGCATATTCGCGCTCCAGGCCAAAACGCGGGTGCATTAATCGGTTGGCGAGCTCGCCAGAGCTTGTCAACAAGAGCAGCCCTTCGGTGTTCAAGTCAAGCCGCCCGACAGACTGCCACTTGCCTTGAAACAGCTTTGGCAAACGGCGAAACACGGTGGGTCGATTTTGAGGGTCATCATGCGTGACCACCTCACCAGCGGGCTTGTGGTAAGCAATGACGCGCGGCGGCGGCGGGTCTATCCGAACGCGCACAGGTTTGCCATTAACCTTGACAGAGTCACCAAACTGAATGCGCTGACCAATATGGGCAGGCTCAGCATTGACTGAAATACGCCCCTCCAAGATCAACTGCTCCATCTCCAGCCGTGAGCCCAAACCTGCTTGTGCCAAAACCTTGTGCAGTTTGGGCGATTCAGGCTGCGGCGACAGAATTCTTTTGCTTGTTTCGACGCTTGGATCACCCTGGTCTGCATCAAACTTCCCGGTCACCACTTCGTCGAAACGCAGGGCTGTTCCGCCGTCAAGCGGTTGTGAATTGTCCAGCGGATCTAATGGATTCATAGGGCGGCATTCATACGGTTAAAAGCTAGGCGTTATTTCTTTTTGCAGGGGGTTGGCAACCGGTTCAACAGGCAGCCCAAGAGAGGCAAGTGGTGCGCCCATTCCAAATTCAAACTGCGACAACATCGCTGCAGGCTCGTTTTGTCCATCCATCAGCGGCAACTCGTTGAGCGAACTCAGGCCCAAATCGTCCAGAAACTGTTTGGTGGTGGCATACAGCGCAGGCCTGCCCACTGTCTCTCGGTGACCAATCACATCCACCCACCCCCGGTCTTCTAACTGCTTGAGGATCAAGCTGTTGATGGTGACGCCGCGAATGTCTTCCATGTCGCCCCTGGTAACCGGCTGACGATAGGCAATGATAGCCAATGTTTCAAGTGTGGCACGGCTATAGCGGGGTGGCTTCTCAGGATGCAGTCGGTCCAGAAATTCACGCATCTGCGGGCGGCTTTGAAAGCGCCAGCCAGTGGCAATCGGTATCAGCTCTACACCGCGATCGGCCCAATCGTTTTGCAAGTCTTCCAGCAGCAGTTTGATGCTGTCAAGGTTAAGGGTTCCGTTAAACAACATCGCCATTTCCCGCAACGGCAAAGGCTGCTGGGTGCAAATAAGTGCTGTTTCGAGGACGCGTTTGGCATCCGCCGTATTCATGATGTCAGTTTTTTGAAAAGTCGGTCAATAAACGGGAGGGAGCACTCTTTAGCGAGTGCGACGGAGGTTTCATAGTGGCGTGCAATCCTGCTGTCTGGCCGTTTTATCTGTGGCCGCTGGATTGCGAAAGTTCAGGATTCTGAAGTTTCATTGTAGCTCAGGCCTGCATCCAACATAGCCGACTGTATATCAGCAGGAACCAGCGATTTAAAGCGCAAAGCCGCACCGGTCACAGGGTGCTCAAAGGCTAACGCACAGGCATGCAGTGCTTGCCGCTGCAGGCCGAATACAGGTTCGCCGCCGTACAACGCGTCAGCCAGTAAGGGATGCGCAAGGGCCGCCATATGGACGCGAATTTGATGGGTTCGACCGGTGTGCAACT
>JBBAPP010000019.1:0-2984 GCA_040400775.1 Polaromonas sp.
TATTTTCAGCAAGTGCGCCTGAGCCGCGATATTGACGTGGCTTTGGCCGCGCGGCTGGCGGATCTGGGGATTGATGATTTCAAGGCACTGAACCCATCGGCGCAGCGCCCAGTCATCATTGCATCAGGTACACCATACATTTTGCTTCCATGGGACAACGCGCTGGTGTTTCAACGCAACTTCGATGCCTACAGCCAAGGCCAATACGCCAGCTGGACAGCCTGGACGGCGCCTACCACGCTGAGCGTCAGCGATGCCGCCAAACGCGTGGGTATGAGCGAGAACGATTTGCGCAACATCAACAATATTCCACCCCGGATGCTGATCAAAGCAGGGTCAACGCTGTTGATATCGCGCTCAGCAAAAATGGAAAACGACATTGCCAGCCATGTCGCCAACAATGCACAGATGTCGCTAGCGCCTGAAATCGTGACGCGCCGCACCAGTGTCAAGGCACGCAGTGGCGAAACGGTTGCCAGCATCGCCAAACGCTACGGTTTGAGCTCCCTTAACGTGGCTGAATGGAACAGAACCAGCGTCACCAGCAGCTTCAAACTGGGGCAAGAGGTGGTGCTGTTCTTACCAATTAAAAATACCGCCAAGCAACGCAGCACAAACAGCGGAAAAAGCAATGGAAAGCTTATGGCGAAACCCGTCAATCGTAAAGCGACGGTACAGCCCAAAAAGCGTTGAGCTGTGGTCTTTACAACTCAAACTTTAAAGCGCAGCTTAGCGCGTAGTGCAAATTCATTGGTGTAAGTTTTGCTGACATCAATTTTGGCTTGCTGCAAGCTTGAATCAAAACGACTGAGCGCCTTCAGTACTGTGCTGGGTCCGTCTTCCGGCAACAATCCGTCCAGCGAAATACACTGACGAATTTTATTGAAGGATGCCAGGTACAAGGCTCTATCGCCCAGCAAATAACTGTCGGGTACCGCCTTGATGATGTCGCCAGGGCCGGCAGTTTGTAACCACTTCAAGCTATGCACCATGGCATGGGTGATTGCCTGGCACGTGTTGGGACTCTTCTGTAAAAAATCTGCATGGGCGAACAAACAGGCCGATGGCATGGATCCGCCAAAAAGCTCGGATGTCCCGCGCAGCGACCGCGCATCGCTGATGATTTTGACATCCCCTTTTTGCTCGAGCATGGTCATGGCGGGGTCTGAACTGCAGATTGCATCAATCTGGCCTGAGCGAATCGCGCTAAACGCAGCGACAGACGATCCAACCGCTACCAGGCTGACATCCTGGATCTTCAGACCGACCTTGGCCAGCAATAAATTCGTCATCAGACTGGCAGATGAGTCAATCGCCATGACGCCTACTTTTTTGCCCCGCAAATCGGCGACCGAGGCGGCACTTGGTAAATTGCGGGTTGACAAACCAAAGGCAATTTGGGGCGTTCTGCTTTGCAAGACAAATGCTTTGAGTATTTGATTTTTAGCTTGCAAATTCACAATTTTTTCAAACGAGTCTGAACAAATATCGACGCCCCCCGCCATCAGCGCCTGCGTCGCACTTGCAGACTCGGCATAGTCAATGATCTGGACATCCAGGCCTTCATCCCTGAAAAACCCCAACTGATCAGCGATGGTCAGCGGCAAATAAGCGAACGCGGGTTTGCCGCCGACAGAAATGAGGATTTTTGATTTTTCAACTCTGCCCTGCGCATGCAAGGCGGGCACAGCAGATACCAAGCCTGCAAAAGTCAGGCTTTTCGCAAAGCGGCGTCGGGAGATGGCGTCTTGAAAGGTCATTGGCTGGATATTTTTTTATATTTTTTATCTGGTCTCAGCATAGCCAGCCAACAAAAAACCCACATCGGGAACATCCCGTGCGGGTTAGTACTCAAGGAGATTCAAATACAGCTATTTATCGTGCGAATTGCTGCTAAGCGCTGCCCTCTGGACGCCTTGCAGTGCATCACGACAGGCTGACGAACCGCGAACCAAGCGGTCAGAAAAGAATTAGCGCAAACCCGCCAACAAAATCCAGATGTTGATCAGCAATGCAGCGATCCACACCAGGCTGCGGGTTTTTGCCATGTCGACAACATACAACAACACGTAAGCAAGGCGTAGAACAACAAACATAAGCGCCAAAATATCCACCACTGTTTGCTGGGCTTGCAGTTGGTGCGCAATGATCACGGCGACAAAGAAAAACGGCAGCGCCTCAAACGTATTGGCCTGCGCTGCATTGGCTCTGGCGCGCCAGCCGGTTTGTTCGGCCAGCCAGGCACGCGGGTTGTGGTTGTCATAGCCGCCGTCACGCTGGGACTGGTTGAACCGGCCAGACTTGGCGATGCCCGCACACACCGTGGGCAAGAGCGCCATCACCAAAACGCACCAGTAGGCAATAGTAAAGCCTGAAAATGTCATTTAAACTTTCTTTCTGGCCTAAAAGCCATCTATTACAGTGGTAAAAAGCTACTTAAAATATAGCATCTAACGGCCAATGGCCAGGCTTTAACGTCTGTCAACCAGCGCATGGGCAATCGTGCCGAGGTCAACATACTCGAGCTCACTGCCCACCGGTACGCCGCGCGCCAACCGGGTAACTTGTACGCCACGCGCCTTCAGTGCCTGCGCAATCACATGCGCTGTGGCCTCGCCTTCAGCGGTGAAGTTGGTTGCCAAAATCACTTCTTGCACTTCTCGCTCTTCAACAGGGATGGCCTGGGCATCGGCGTTTTTAGGCACAACCCGGTCAAACAGCTTTTGCAAACCAATGTCGTGCGGGCCAATACCGTCCAGCGGGCTTAACTTGCCCATCAGCACAAAGTACAGGCCTTTGTACGCCAGCGTACGCTCCAGCGCAGCTTGATCGGCGGGCGTTTCTACCACACACAGCTTGCTGCGGTCACGCTGCGGGCTGGCGCAGGTGCTGCACAGCTCCAGTTCGGTCAGGGTATTGCACAGCGCGCAATGCTTGATACTGTGTACCGCATGCTCTAGCGCCTTGGCAATTTGTAGCGCGGC
>JBBAPP010000019.1:3084-9572 GCA_040400775.1 Polaromonas sp.
GTTTAAACAGTTGGGGACAGAGCAACGGGCGCTTTGCGCTGTCCGTTGGTCTTTCCCGCAAAGGATTAAAAGGGCATTTTCATGCCACCGGGCAGGCCTGGCATGCCGGCGGTCAGCTTGCCCATCTTCTCGCCACTGACCGCTTCCGCCTTGCGAACAGCCGCGTTAAATGCAGCCGCGACCAAGTCCTCTATCATGTCTTTGTCGTCTGTCAACAGGCTGGGGGCAATTTCAACCCGCTTAACTTCGTGCTTGCAGGTCATGGTGACTTTAACCAGGCCTGAGCCTGATTCAGCAGTGACTTCAATAAACGCCAGCTCGTCCTGCGCCTTTTTCATGTTGTCTTGCATGGCTTGCGCCTGCTTCATGAGTCCGGCGAGTTGCCCTTTGTTGAACATATTTTTTTCCTTTATAAATAAATTTTTAAATTTGGGTTAATCATATCGTTTTGGCAGTCTCAGCCACCACGGGTAGGCTGTACTTGATGCTGTCGGGCACGACTTTGGCGCCCCAGATGCGCACCATGTCTTGAACAAACGGATCGTTATGGATCAGCGCTTCAGCATGCAGCTGGCGCGCATTGGCCAAAGCCTGGTTACGGCGCACGGGGGTGTCTAACACGGGGCCTATTTCAACAGCCAACTGAATAGCCGGCGCGCTCTGCTGCGCGTTGATAGCCGTTTGCAGCTTTTCAATATTGGCAAGACTGTTGAGCGACGGGCTCTCGACCCGCAAGGTCCAAACCGCGTTGTCAGTGGCCATCAGTTGCGACTGCAAGGCCAGCTCACGGGCCATGGTTTTGATGGCCTCGCTAGCGATAAGTTGCATCACCAAACGGGTCCAAAAATCACCACGTTCGGTGCTGTCGATGGCTAATTGTTCCATCGGGACAGACTGATTTGCTATTAATTCAGTAGCAGATGGAACTTGAATTGATTGGTCTGACAACTGATTTGATGCCTCAAAATCGCTGTTATCAATTTTTTTTGCTGGCGTTTCGACGGGGTCAACTGCTAACGCCATGACAGCAAGCTGGGGCACAGCCCGAGCAGGCTCAGGCGGGGTCGGTAGCTTTTTTCCAAGCTCGGCGGCGCTCCCCAGTGTGGGTGATGCAGGCGTTGGCACGCTGCCAGTCGGCTTGAATGCCAACAAGCGCAGCAGCACCATCGTCAGCGCTGCGTATTCGTCAGGCGCCAAACCCAGCTCACCGCGCCCATGCAGACACAGGCTGTAGAGCAACTGGGTCTCATCAGGCGGCAGACTTTGTGCCAATCTTGCTGTTTCGGTAGCCTCAGGGTCGGTGTCAGCGTCAGATTCCAGCGACTTGGCCATCATGTCGGGCACGGCTTGCAGCACCGCCATGCGTTGCAGCACAGTGGTCATTTCTTCAAGTGTCGATGCAGCGCTCAGGCCATTGATACGCAGTACTTCAGAGGTTTCAACCACAGTTTTGCCATCGCCACGCGCCAGCGCGTCAAGCAGTTTGAAGACATAGCTGCGGTCTACACTGCCCAGCATCAGCCGCACACTGGCCTCTTGCAATGCTCCAGAGCCAAAAGCAATCGCTTGGTCGGTGAGTGACAGGGCATCGCGCATCGAACCGCGGGCCGCCCGCGCCAGCAAGCGTAGCGCCTGCGGCTCAGACGGCACATTTTCAACGCCCAGCACATAGCCTAAGTGTTCCAAAATCGTCTCAGGCGCCATCGGCCGCAAATTAAATTGCAGGCAGCGCGACAGCACGGTGGCCGGAACCTTTTGTGGGTCGGTTGTGGCCAGCACAAACTTGAGATATTCGGGCGGCTCTTCCAGCGTTTTGAGCATGGCGTTGAACGCCGTGTTCGTCAGCATGTGCACCTCGTCAATCATGAAGACCTTGAAGCGCCCCAGCACCGGCTTGTAAACCGCTTGCTCCAGCAGTTGCGCAATCTCGTCCACGCCGCGGTTGGACGCCGCGTCCAGCTCGGTGTAGTCGACAAACCGTCCGCTATCAATATCAGTGCAGGCTTGGCAAACCCCGCAGGGCGTAGCCGTAATCCCGCCCTGTCCGTCCGGGCCAAGGCAATTGAGAGACTTGGCCAAAATACGCGCAATCGTCGTTTTACCCACACCCCGCGTGCCCGTGAAGAGGTAAGCATGGTGCAAACGCTGGGTGGTCAGCGCATTGCCAAGGGCTTGCACCACATGCGACTGCCCGACCATTTCAGAAAAGTTTTTCGGGCGATATTTGCGGGCTAGGACTAAGTAAGACATACACGCATTCTAAAGTGACGCATCCTTTACAATCAACGGTGACGAGCCTTCCCGCATGGTAAAGCGGCCAACCGGGTCAGGTGGGGAACCAAGCAGCCCTAACTGTGGAGTCAGTGCCGGGGTCAAGGCTCGTCACCCTTAGGGCACTTCTATAAATTCATTTTTCGGGCGACTTGCGTCGTTGGGCGGTGCTCGCAATCCTCACGTACACAAGTACGTTACGGTGTGCTGCGCTCCGTCCGCCTAGCACTTCATCCCGAAAATTTGAATTTCTAGAAGTGCCCTTTCGCATTTAATGCCCACTGAACATGCTCTTGCACTAACTTGCTTTCGTGCCCTAACCGCGCCTGCAACGCCGCCCTTATCCCCTCATCACATCCCGCCCGCAGGGCATTGCCCATTGCCACTGCAAGATTGCGCAGCCAACGTTCGTGGCCGATACGGCGAATCGCACTGCCTTCTGTGTTGCGCAAAAACGCTTCCTCAGACCAGCCAAACAAGGTCACCAGTTGCTGGCCAGTCAGGCCGTGTCTTTCGTCAAAGTCAGGTAAGGCGCTGCGCTGGGCAAACTTGTTCCAGGGGCAAACCAGTTGGCAGTCGTCGCAGCCGTAAATACGGTTGCCGATCAGAGACCGTAACGCCAATGGAATCGCCCCTGCGTGCTCAATCGTCAGGTAAGAAATGCAACGCCGTGCATCCAGCTTGTGCGGCGCAATGATGGCTTGCGTCGGGCATACGTCTATACAGGCATTGCAACTGCCGCAATGGGCAGTCACTGGCTCGCTGGGTGGCAAGGCCATGTCGATGTAGATTTCACCTAAAAAAAACATCGATCCGGCCTCGCGGTTCAAAATGAGCGTGTGTTTGCCGCGCCAGCCCTGGCCGCTTCTTGCCGCCAGCTCGGCCTCGAGTACCGGGGCTGAATCAGTAAAAGCGCGGTGACCCAAAGTTTGTACCTCGGTGGCAATCTTTTTACCCAGCTTTTGCAAGCGGCTGCGCATCACTTTGTGATAATCGCGCCCCCTGGCGTAGCTGGAGATGATGGCCTCCTGCGCTCTGCCTAAGCGACTGAATTCAATCGTCTGCCAAGCAGCAGGCGTTGCTGCGGGCAAGTAGTCCATCCGCGCGGTAATGACGCTGACGGTACCCGGAATCAACTCGGCGGGGCGTGCCCTTTTGAGCCCGTGCGCCGCCATGTAATGCATGTCTCCATGAAAGCCCGCCGCCAACCACGCTGATAATCCGGCTTCTGCAGACGACAAATCAACGCCAGCGATGCCGATTTGCGAGAATCCAAGTTCACGCGCCCAGGTTTGAATACTGGGTACCAAATTTTTTGCCGAAGGCTGATGGACTACATGTTTGCTTTGAACCACGCTCCGATTGTAAAAAGGATTGCCTGGCCCGACGAGCCCGCAACCCAAGCGTTCGCGCGTGCGCTCGCAGGCAAGGCTGGCATCGCCAATGCACTGATTGAGTTGCGCGGTGATTTGGGGGCAGGCAAAACAAGCTTTGTGCGCCATTTATTGGCCGCTTTGGGGGTTGATGGGCGGATTAAAAGCCCCACCTATGCGGTGGTTGAGAGCTACGTCTTGGAGAAGGGGTTAAACAAGGGCTTGAGCGTTTGGCATTTTGACTTTTACCGCTTCAATGATCCACGCGAGTGGGAAGAAGCGGGGTTTCGCGACATTTTTGCCAACGCAGGACTCAAGCTGGTAGAGTGGCCCGAGAAGGCGGGAGCGTACTTGCCACCAGCAGACTTGATGCTGGCTATTGAGGTTCTTGACAACGACGCCAGGCAAGTCATGCTGACGGCGTCTACCGATATCGGCAAGGCCTTGCTGGCATGAACCAAAGACGCGATGTTTTAAAGCTGGCCACATGGGTGCTGCTATTGGGCACGCAGCATATCGCGCGCGGCGCCAGCATATTGGCGGTGCGGGTCTGGCCTTCTAAAGACTACACCCGGCTGACCATTGAATCGGATACTGAAATCAAAACGCGGCAGTTTTTTATAGCCGACCCGCCGCGCCTGGCGGTAGATATTGAAGGCATGGATCTGATACCCGCGCTGCGCGAGCTGGTTGCCAAAGTCAGACCAGATGACCCCAACATTTCAGGCATTCGCGTTGGGCAAAACGCACCCGGGGTGGTGCGTTTGGTGATTGACTTGAAGCAAGCCATCTTGCCGCAAGTCTTTAGCCTGGCTCCGGTTGCTGCTTACCAGCACCGCTTGGTGTTTGACCTGTACCCAACACAAGTAGCCGACCCGCTGGAAGCATTGATCGCTGAACGGCTGGCTGACAAAAAACAGCCCCCAACCACCCCAGCGGTATCACCATCCGACCCGCTGGGTGAACTGATGGCCAAGCAATCGGGTAGGCCAGCACCCAGCAGTGCACCTGCTCTGCCCAATTCAGACACGCCAAATAAAACGCCGGCCATCAAACCACCAACCGAGACGACCCAGCCCATAATTGCCAAGACGGACAGACTGGTCATCGTGGCACTTGACCCTGGCCACGGCGGTGAAGACCCCGGCGCGATTGGCCCAGGCGGGACACGTGAAAAAGACGTGGTGTTGCAAATCGCCCAGCGCCTGCGCGACCGCATCAACCAACAAGCCAACATGCGTGCTTACCTGACGCGCGATGCTGATTTTTTTGTGCCACTGCACATTCGTGTGCAAAAAGCGCGCAAGATACAAGCGGATCTGTTCATCAGCATCCACGCCGATGCGTTTTTTACCGAACGCCCGCAAGGTGCCAGCGTGTTTGCACTGAGCGACAAGGGTGCATCCAGTAGCGCTGCACGCTGGATCGCCGACAAAGAAAATTCCGCTGACCTGGTGGGCGGCCTAAATATCAAGGCCAAAGACGCCCAGGTACAAAAAACCCTGCTGGACATGAGCACCAGCGCACAAATCAGCGACAGCTTGAAACTTGGCAGCGCCATGCTGGGAGAAATTGGCGCCGTGGGTAAGCTGCACAAGCCGCAGGTTGAGCAAGCCGGTTTTGCCGTGCTGAAAGCGCCTGATATTCCGAGTGTGCTGGTTGAAACGGCCTTCATCAGCAATCCAGATGAAGAAATCAAGCTGCGCAGTGAAGCCTATCAAGTGCAACTGGCTGACGCCTTGATGCGCGGCATCAGCCGCTACTTTGCACGCAACCCGCCGTTAGCAAGAAACCGTCCTGTGTAGTCTTGGCCAAGCCTGACATGGCGCTGCAACTGCTCTTAAGCAAGCAACTTCCGGACGGTCTGAAGCGTCTTTTTCCTACGCGGCCAACCCCAGCATGGGTTTAAATTTTAGTTTTAAGGCAAGCTGAACTCTGGATAAGCAGCGCCTCCAACTTTTACAAAGGACTTCATCATGACAAGCAAACTTTTACTAATCTTGGCTGCCACCTCTTTAATCGTACTGACAGGCTGCGGCAGCATGCCGACGAATGCACAAATTGGTACCGGTGTTGGTGCAGTTGCGGGTGGTGTCGTGGGTAATGTCTTGTTGGGCAGCACACTGGGCACGGTCGCCGGCGCGGCGGCTGGTGCGTTGTTAGGCAACGAGGTCGGCAAGAAAAAGTAAGCCAAATGTAATGCGATTGCCAGGACGCATGGCCTGGACTGATCGACTCAGATGGGGTAGATAAGTGAGTTGAGAATCATCTCGCTGTCGTACACGCAGCAACGACTCCTGAATTTCCAGCAGTCATCTTTTTTGATAATCTCATCAACATAACGGCCGACGTTATAAACCTCGCTGATGCTGCCAGGTTTGGTGCGGAATACCGCGTAATTTGCCTCGGCTGTGACGCTATCGCCATCCTGCGACGTGATACGCGCAGGGCTGATGACATGCCGCATGTAATACGGTCCGTGGTAGATGGTTTGCGTGATGCCGTAAACACGGTCTTTCATCATGCCCTGGCTTTCAAGTGCGATCAAGGCCAGCGGCAAGCCGCGATCAAAATTCTCGCGTGCCTGTACTTTGTAATGACCGTCTGGCGTAAAAAACAGCGGCCAATCGTCAAAACGTTTGTCATCAAGCGCAGCCGCGTAAGCTGCGTTGAGCTGGTCAATCTGGTGGTGCAGCCATAGGGCTTGGTTCATAGCTTCATCACCTTGCGCCAGTAAGCGTACATGCTGCGAATCAATGTTTCCGTCACCATGTGCTCAGTGGCCTCTAGGCCTGTGCCGCCGAGTTCACACAAGGTGCTTCCTGCGTCGCCGGCCTGCTTAAA
>JBBAPP010000019.1:9672-19219 GCA_040400775.1 Polaromonas sp.
AGCATCGTCACGGTGGGCGTGATGTCAGTGCCAGGCTTAGATGGGTCATCAATCTTCCACCAGGCTTCTGGCACCACATCGAGCAAGCGGTCATCATGCAGCGCCATGTCGGCTTTGAAACTCGTCACGCCTTGCGTCACCGCTTCACTCGGTCCGCCTTCATTGCGGCGTGAAATCATCACTGCATGCCTGCCATGTGCGTCCATCACCATGCGGCTTTTTTGGTCAGCGCGCCACAGACCAAATGTCACAAACCAGGTGTGTAGCAAACCGGGGTGGTAGGGATCTTTGATGTTTTCCATCATCAGCTTCCAGTTGCCCGGGATGCGCTGGCGGTTGTAGCCCAGCAGCGTCAACTGGCGTGCGCTGCCGTCATCGGCTTTAAATATTCGATTAATCCACGGCATAACGGCAGGGCCAAGATACGCCTCGATCGGTTCAACAGTGTCGCAAAAGGTGGCAAACACCAGGCCATGCAATACCGCAACGCGCAGCTTGGTCAAGCCGTGGTCTTGGATGGCAAAGTCTTCAGGCATACCACCGTTGATGCGATCACCGTCTCTCACACCGTCTTTAAACGGCAAACCTGCCAAGTCACCATTGAGCTTATAAGTCCATTGGTGATAAGGGCAGACAAAGCTGCGGGCGTTGCCGTGTTGCGTTTGGCAAAAACGTACGCCACGGTGGGCGCAGCGGTTTTCAACCACCCGGATGCCTGAATCGGTAGCACGATCTTTTGGTGCCACGCGGTCACGCACCATCAGCACTTGCCGCTCACCCACATGGCTCAGTTTGAAGTCACCGGTGTTGGGTATTTCGATTTCCAAACCCACATAGCACCAATGGCCAGCGTAAAAAATCTTGTCCAGCTCTTGTTGGTAGAGCTGCGCGTCGGTGTAGGCCCAAAACGGCACGCGACTGGAGCCGGCTTGCTGCCAGCGGGAAGGCTCATGAACTATTGACATGGATAAATCATAAGCTTGCTTATTAATATTTTGGACTAGGGTTTAACCGAATCTTTCGCAGCCGGTGCGCGTCCAGCCTTCCAGGCGCCATACATGACCAGCAAACCTGGAACCAAAATCATCGCCCAGATGATTTTCTCCAGGTTGGCTTTGACAATCGGAATATTGCCGAACAAATAACCTGCAGTGATGATGCCGCCGACCCAAATCGCGCCGCCGACGACGTTATAAAAAGTAAATTTTCTGCGGTTCATATCAGACACGCCTGCAACGAACGGTGCAAAGGTGCGTAAAAACGGGGCAAAGCGGGCAAGGATGATGGTGATGCCGCCGTAACGCTCATAGAAAGCATGCGATTTGTCAAACGCCCGTTTGTTAAAAAATCTTGAGTTGGGCCAGCTGAAGACCTTGGGCCCAAAGTAGCGACCAATGCTGTAGTTGCACTGGTCACCCAGCACTGCAGCCACAAACAGCAAACCCACAGCCAACGGGTAGCTCATCAAGCCCACGCCGCACATGGTGCCGACCACGAACAGCAGCGAGTCACCGGGTAAAAACGGCATGACTACCACGCCAGTTTCAACAAAAATAATCAAAAACAGCAAGCCATAAACCCAAGCGCCATAGGTAGCAACAAAGGTTTCAAGGTGTTTATCGATATGAACAATAAAGTCAATTGCAAAGCTAATAAGTTCCATGGACTAATTTTGACAGGTGTTTTGACCGGAACAGCTGAGCATCCCGCCTAAAATCACCAGCAATGTCCTCCATCGCCCCGCGCCGCCCCATCCGTGAATTGCCAGATGAGCTGATCAGCCAGATTGCCGCGGGTGAAGTGGTTGAGCGACCGGCATCCGTGGTGCGCGAGCTGGTGGATAACGCGTTGGACGCCGGAGCAAGCCAGGTCACGCTACGACTGCTGGCAGGCGGCGTACGCTTGATAGCTGTGGAAGACGATGGCGCAGGCATACCGCAACAAGAGCTGCCGATAGCACTCAAGCGCCACGCCACCAGCAAAATTGGCTCACTGCAAGACCTGGAAACGGTGGGAACGATGGGTTTCAGGGGTGAAGCTCTGGCTGCCATCAATTCAATTGCCGACATGCGCATCACGTCAAGAACAGATGACGCTGACCACGCTTGGCAGTTGGATGGCGGCACCGGCGAGATCAGCCCTGCTGCACGCAGCAAAGGTACAACAGTGGAGGTACGTGAGCTTTTTTACGCCACGCCGGCCCGGCGTAAATTTTTAAAAACCGATGCCACTGAGCTTGGGCATTGTGTAGAGGCCGTACGCCGCCATGCGCTGGTGCGTCCCGATGTGGGTTTTGCCATTTGGCATGAAGGCAAAGGGGTGGAGCAGTGGCGCATGTGCATGGGCAGCACGGCGCAAGATCAGCGCTTGGCGGATGTCTTGGGCAACGACTTTATAGCGCAATCGGTGGCGGTGAACTTTCAGAGCAGCGCAGTACGGGCTGACGGCTCGCCATTGGTTCGTGTGTGGGGCCGGGCCGGCCTACCCGATGCAGCACGTAGCCGGCCTGACCAGCAATTTGCCTACGTCAATGGCCGCTACGTGCGCGATAAAGTCATTTCCCACGCAGCCAGGTCAGCCTATGCAGACGTGCTGCACGGCCAGCGCCAGCCGATTTATGCGATCTACGTCGAGATCGATCCAGCGCGGGTAGACGTGAACGTCCACCCGACAAAAATCGAGGTGCGCTTCAGGGACAGCCGCGACGTTCACAGCGCTGTGCGCCATGCCATTGAAAACGCGTTGGCCATCCCTCGTTCAGCCGCACCGCTTACCGAAACCACCCAAGAAGCCACAAAAACTACTGTTTTTAGTACTTTTCAGGCATCAAATCAGCCTCCAGGCCAATATAAACCTGCGCAATCAGCTATAAATTTTATAGCACATGATTCCCGCTCCAGCAACCGGGTTTCAGACTTTGAAGCGCTATGGCCGCAAGCTGCAGTTACCGCTCTACCAGAACCGGCGCAAACCTGGCCGCTAGGCCGCGCCATTGCCCAACTGCAAGGCATTTACATATTGGCTGAAAACACCCAGGGCCTGGTGATTGTCGACATGCACGCAGCCCACGAACGCATCGTCTACGAGCGCCTGAAAACGCAAATGGATACCGCCCGCATCCTGAGCCAGCCGCTGCTGATTCCTGCCACTTTTGCCGCCAGCCCGCTAGAAGTATCTACCGCCGAAACCAGCCAGGACACGCTGGCCGCGCTAGGTTTAGACATCACGCCGTTTTCGCCCAAAACCCTGGCGGTGCGGGCTGTGCCCACCAGCCTGGCGCAGGGCGATGCCGTGGAACTCGCGCGCAGCGTGCTGGCCGAGCTGGCACAGCATGATGCCAGCAGCGTGATCCAGCGTGCGCAAAACGAGTTGCTGTCGACCATGGCTTGTCATGGCGCAGTTCGTGCCAACCGCAAGCTGACCGTCGATGAAATGAACGCCCTGCTGCGCCAAATGGAGGGCACAGATCGCTCAGACCAATGCAACCACGGCAGACCGACGTGGCGGCAGATCAGCATCAAGGAGCTGGACACGCTTTTTTTGCGTGGGCGTTGAATTGACCTGCGTGCTTTAGTTTTGATCCTGTTCTGCTAACCTCAACCGAATGCTTTCACCCCCACCTTTGGCGACAAAATTAGTCAGCCAACCCTCTGCAATGAATGTTCCGATGCCCGCTGGGCTGGTGGTGGTCATTTTGGCCACGTTGCTGGGCATCCAACCCATCACGACTGATTTATACCTGCCAGCTTTGCCCGCGCTGACGAGCAGCTTTTCTGCGCCGATGTCGCAAGCGCAGCTCACCCTCAGCGCCCTGTTGCTGGCGTTTGGTGTGTCGCAATTGGTGTGGGGGCCGCTGTCAGACCGCTTTGGCAGGCGACCCATTTTGCTCGTCGGCCTGACTGCCTACCTGGTTGCCGCCATCGGCAGTGCGCTGGCGCCCAGCATGTTGCAATTGATTGTCTGGCGTACGCTGCAAGGTGCGGCCATGGGCGCAGTGGTGATGTGCGCACGGGCTTTGGTACGCGATCTGTACCAGCCGCAAGATGGTGCACGCATCATGTCCAAGGGCTTGAGCGGGCTGGGTGCGCTGGTATGCATCAGCGCGCCGGTAGGTGGCTTGTTGGCCCAGTACCATGGCTGGCGTTCAGCGCTGCTGGCAGTGGCAGTGTTTGGTGCGGCTGCGCTGGCTTTGTCAGTACTGCGTTTTAAAGAGACACTGGCTGCTAAAAACCCAAAAGCCCTGCAGCCATCCACGCTGTTTAAAACTTGGCGTGACATATTAAGAAACCCGGCTTTTTTGGCGTTTTCCACGCTGTCGGCAGCGTCATATGGCGGTCTGTTTACTTTTTTGGCCAGTTCGTCTTTTGTCTTCATCACGCTGCTCGGGTTGAGCAAACTGCAGTTTGGCATGGTGATGTTTTTTACCTCCATTTCTTATGTGACAGGAACTTTTATTTGCCGCAGCTTGCTGCTGCGTTTTAACGTACAGCAAACGACTGCTGTTGCGGCCTGCATCAGCCTGGGTGGCGGTAGCTTGATGGGTGCGCTGGCGTGGGCTGGTGTGGTCAATGTCTGGGCCGTACTGTTACCTATGGGTCTTTTCATGGTAGGCCACGGCATTCACCAGCCCTGCGGGCAAAGCGGTGCGATTGGCCCGTTCCCTAAATCGGCAGGTGCAGCATCGGCTATGAATGGTTTTTTCATGATGCTGGTGGCTTTTGGCGTTGGGAGTTGGTTGGGGCTGCGTATGGATGGCACGGTACTGCCCTTGACCAATGGCATCTGGTTTTGGAGCGTGCTGATTGCACTGAGTGCCTGGGTCTTGGTGCGTAAATATGGCCAGCAAACCGAGCTGGTTGCGAATCTTCCGTGACATTGCGCTACATCGCCTTGGCCGGCCCAACAGCCTCGGGCAAAACTGCGGCGGCTTTGGCGATTGCCAAGCAGTACGCCGTTGACATCATCAGCGTCGACTCAGCGCTGGTGTACCGGGGCATGGACATTGGGACCGCCAAGCCCACGGCGGCTGAGCTGGCCAGCGTACCGCACCATTTGATCAATATACGTGACCCTTTGAACGCTTATAGTGCCGCTGAGTTTGTGCGGGATGCGAATGCCTTGATAGCAGAGATCACAGCACGCGGTCGCTTGCCGTTGCTGGTGGGCGGCACGATGCTGTACTTCAAGGCCTTAATGGACGGGCTGGACGATATGCCCAAAGCCAGTCCTTCATTACGCGCTGCCATCGGCTTAGAAGCGGCAAATAAAGGCTGGCCTGCGCTGCATGCAGAGCTGGCGCTGGTTGACCCAGTCACCGCACAGCGGTTACAACCCAACGACTCACAGCGCATCTCACGGGCGCTTGAAATCTTTAGGCTGACGGGGCAGCCGATTTCCTTTTTTCATCAACAAAATACTCCTGAAAAAATAGCTAATTGTGCCCATAAACAGGGCGATTCAGCCCTTATTTCTCTTGAACCCAACGACAGAGCCTGGCTACACGCACGTATTGCCCAGCGCTTTGATGCCATGCTGGCTACTGGCTTTATTGATGAAGTCAAAGCCTTGCGTGCTAGAGGTGACTTGCATGCTGATTTGCCATCGATGCGCTGTGTGGGTTATCGCCAGGCCTGGGAAGCCTTGGGCGGCACCTCACCCATGGCTGAGTTACGCGACAAGGGCGTTTTTGCGACCCGCCAGCTCGCCAAAAGGCAGATCACCTGGCTGCGTAGCATGCCGCAGCGGCGCATCATCGCCTGCGATGACCCCAGCGCCTTGCAGCAGGTATTGGCTGTAGTCAACCAGGTGCTGGCATGACTTTGCATATCAGCCAGCTGGCCAAACGCTACGCCGAGAGCACGGTGTTCCAGAACGTCAGCCTGAACGTGGCTGCGGGCGAATTTGTCGCCATCGTTGGTGAGTCCGGCGTGGGTAAATCCACGCTGCTCAATTGCATGGCCGGACTGGACAGCTGGGACGCAGGTTCGGTCGCGCTCCAAGGCGTTGATTTGCAAAGTTTGAACGAGGATGCAAAAGCCCTGCTGCGGCGTCAGCATGTGGGTTTTGTATTTCAGGCGTTTCATGTGTTGCCGCATCTGGACGTGGCGCAAAACGTCGCATTGCCTTTGCTGTTACTAGGGAAAAATGACGCTCAGCAGGTTGAAGACATGCTGACATCTGTCGGCCTGGCGGGCCTGGGCAAGCGCCTGCCGCAACAACTCAGTGGCGGTCAACTACAGCGGGTAGCGATTGCCCGCGCGCTGATTCACCGCCCCGCCCTGCTGTTGGCCGATGAACCGACAGGTAATTTAGACCCGACCACTGCCGCCAAAGTGATGGACGCACTGATCGCACAAACCCATGAACATGGCGCATCGCTGGTGCTGGTCACGCATTCAGAAGCCGCCGCCAGCCGTGCGGATCGTGTTTTGTATTTGACCAGCGATGGCATCCGCACCTAGCCCGCTTACCCAGCTCCTGCGCCAGTTCTCATGGCGCGAGTTAACGCACCACCCGTGGCGCAATGCAGCAGCGGTGGTGGCTGTGATGCTGGGTGTGGCATTGGCATTTGCCACGCATTTGATCAATGCCTCAGCTCTGAGTGAATTTTCAACCGCCGTTCGCTCGGTCAACGGGCAGCCCGATCTGGAACTGCGTGCCGCGCAGGGCACGTTTGATGAAGCGGTGTTTGAGCGGGTGGCCAATAACCCACAAGTCGCGGTGGCCAGCCCGATGCTGGAGTTGGGCAGTTACGCCATCACGCCGGATGGCAAACGCAGTGCGCTGCGGGTGATGGGGCTGGATGCCTTGGTGGTAGCGCAACTGGCACCGGCTTTGATGCCGCAAGCTTTAAATGACGCTGAGCGGTTTGCTTTATTCACACCTGGTGCCGTATTTTTGAACGCCACGGCCCAGCAAACATTGAGCAATACCTTCAAAATTCAAAGCGGTTTGCAGCAGCTAGATGTCAAAGTCGCGGGCAGCGTCAGCGCTGGTGGGGCCGCATTGGCTGTGATGGACATTGGCGCAGCACAAGATTTATTTGCTAAGCGCGGGCAGCTCTCGCGCATTGACCTACAGCTCAAGCCGGGGACAGATCGCGGCGCATTTATTCAGTCGCTCAATTTACCCCCACATATCCTGGCAACGGATGCGGGCGATGCGGCCCAGAGAATCAGCAACCTGTCACGCGCCTACCGCGTCAATCTGACCGTGCTGGCACTGGTCGCGCTTTTCACGGGTGCTTTTTTGGTGTTCTCCGTGCTGTCGCTCAGCGTAGCCAAACGTGCGCAACAGTTTGCCCTGCTGGGTGTACTGGGCCTGACAGGGCGCGAGCGTCTGGCACTGGTGCTGGTCGAGTCTGCCGTACTTGGCCTGATCGGCAGCGCTGCGGGTATTGCCCTTGGCACCGCATTGGCGGCTGTCGCGCTGCGCCTTTTGGGAGGTGATTTAGGCGGCGGTTATTTTTCTGGGGTGTCACCATCGCTCCAGTTTAGCGCGCTGGCAGCCGGGACTTATGGCACGCTGGGCGTCGCGGCAGCAATAGTCGGAGGCTGGTGGCCGGCACGCACCGCACAGGCCTTGCCGCCCGCACAAACGCTCAAAGGGCTGGGCGCAGCACCGGGCAAAGGCAATGGCCATTGGCTGAGCATCATGCTGATAGCGGTTGGCAGCTTACTCGCCTTGACGCCGCCGATCTTTGGCATTCCTTTGGCTGCGTACGTATCGGTAGCGCTGTTGTTGATAGGCGGTATCACCGCCCTGCCCTGGCTGGTCGCACTTTTGTATGACCGCATCGCTCCGTTGACAGCGCATAGGCTATTGCCACTGCTGGCTGTCGAGCGCGCCCGCCGGGTCCGCGCCAGCGCAGCCATCGCCGTGAGCGGTGTGGTCGCATCGCTCAGCTTGGCCGTTGCACTGACGGTGATGGTGGCGAGTTTTCGTGACTCGGTCACGCACTGGCTGGACGTGGTGCTGCCTGCTGATTTGTACATGCGCACTGCCTTGCCATCGACCTCAGGTGCGGCCAGCGACACGGTGTATTTCAGCCCAGAATTTGTCGCCGCCATAGCGCGCGTCTCAGGTGTCCAACGCACCAGCACCCTGCGCACCACCTCTTTGCTGCTGGATCCAGCCCAGCCCACCGTGGCGTTGATAGCCCGCGAGTTGGACGACCCGGCGGGTACCTTGCCAATGGTGGGTGATGTGGTGGCTGCACCGCAGGGCTATGTGGCGATTTACGTCAGCGAGGCCATGGTTGACCTGTATGGCGCGCGTCCGGGCAGCGTTTTTGAGCTTTTTTCACAGTCATTTAAGCCTTTGATCCAGCAAATTAGAGTACAAGATGCTACTAATTTGATAGCTCCGACTGCTTCGGTGGAAACAGCACCTGCAGTTGCCAGGTTTTACGTTGCAGGCGTCTGGCGCGACTACGCCCGCCAGTTTGGTGCGGTGGCGATGGCCAAAAAAGACTTTGAACGCCTCACCGGTGACCAGCGCGTCAACGATCTGGCGCTATGGCTTGATGCAGGTGCCGTCAGCAGTGATGTGGAGCAAGCCGTGCGCAGCGAGGCCGACCGACTGGCGGGTGCCGGGGCGCTGATTGAATTTGCCTCAACTCGCCAGATACGCGCCATCTCACTGAAGATTTTTGACCGCAGCTTCGCCGTGACTTACTGGCTGCAAGGCGTGGCGATTGCCATTGGCTTGTTTGGTGTGGCAGCCAGCTTCAGCGCGCAGGTACTGGCCAGACGCAAGGAGTTTGGTTTGCTGGTGCACCTGGGCCTGACGCGCAGGCAAATACTGGCAGTGGTTGCAGGTGAAGGCGCAGCCTGGACACTGATTGGCAGCATCGCAGGCCTGGGACTGGGGCTGGCGGTATCGTTGGTCCTGGTGCATGTGGTCAATCCGCAAAGCTTTCACTGGACCATGGACCTGGTGTTGCCCTGGCTGCGCCTGCTAGGCCTGTGCGCCGCAGTCGTGCTGGCAGGTACCTTGACCGCCTGGCTGGCGGGCCGAGCGGCAGCTGGCAAGGATGCGGTACTGGCGGTCAAGGAGGACTGGTGATACGGGCTTTCAATCTGGAATATTTATATTCCAAATGGGCATGACAAAAAACTATCCGTTTGACGGATAAAAGCTAAAGTAACGCTGGACATCCATTAAAAATGAACCACCACGGATTGCTTCACCAAACAGCCTGCGAGCAGGCGCGCCAAATCAAGGCGGCAACCCTCAGCGCGCCATACTTGTTGCGCCAGCAGCAGGATGCGATTGCGGCGCATAACCCCAGCATAAATGCTTTCGTCAAGGTACTTGTTCAAGCCGGCGAGGCACAGACTGGCCACGCTGGGCAGACCAAATCTTCGGCGCTGGCGGGAAGCACTTTTGCGGTCAAAGACAATATTGACCTGCAAGGCATCCCTTCACACAGCGGTCTGCGCGCCTTGCAGGCCCGGCCAGCCGTACAAGATGCGGCGGTTGTCACGCGCCTGAAGGCGGCAGGTATGGTGTGCCTGGGCAAGCTCAACATGCACGCGATGGCGCT